>JAOZSU010000138.1:0-3806 GCA_029939475.1 Mycoplasmatota bacterium
GGTTTTGCGGCTGTATTTGTTGCAACAGCTGTGGCAGCAGCAGCAGCAAGCTTGATGATGGGCCTATATGCTAATTATCCTATTGGGTTAGCTTCAGGAATGGGTGTAAATGCATTTTTCACTTACACTATAGTATTAGGTTTAGGCTTTACATGGCAAGAAGCATTAGCTGCAGTTTTAGTATCTGGACTATTGTTTTTAACAATTTCATTAACTGGTTTAAGAAAAAAAGTAATCAATGCAATTCCCAGAAATTTAAAAATAGCTGTTGGAGCGGGAATTGGTTTTTTTATTGCCTTTATTGGACTTAAAGGCGCAGGGATTGTTGTTGATCAATCTACAACTTTAGTTCAACTTGGTGAATTAAATCATCCAACTGTATTGTTAGCTTTATTTGGAATTATTTTAGTATTTGTTTTGCATTCTTTAGATAATAAAGTTAGTAAATTCGCTGTTATTATTTCAATTTTAACTACAGGATTTTTGGGAGTGATTTTAGGAGCTATTTTCCCTAGTTTATCACCAATGATGCCTTCACTTGGGGGAACGAATTTAGGAAGTATAAGGGACGTTTCATCAACATTTGGACAAGCTTTTCTTGCTTTACCTTCTCTTTTATCAAATCCGATGTCATATGCAGTAATATTCTCATTATTGTTCATTGATTTCTTTGATACTGCTGGAACTTTAGTTGCAGTTGGTCATGATGCTGGATTAATATCAGAAGATGGAGAACTAATTGGCGGAGGAAGAGCTTTAATCTCAGATGCTACAGGAACTATAGTTGGATCAATTATAGGAACTTCAAACGTTACATCATATATAGAATCTACAACAGGAATTAAACAAGGAGCTAGAACTGGGTTATCAGCTACTGTTGTAGGAATTTTATTCATTGTTTCATTGTTATTTTTTCCATTGTTTTCTTTTGTTAATTCAATTCCAGTTGCTTTAGGAAGTGGTGCTACTATTTTTGTTTCACCTGCGACTTCTTTAGCTTTAGTTTATGTTGGAGCTTTAATGGCAACTCAATTAAAAGAAATTGATTGGAAAGATTCAGTTGCGGTTACAACTACTTTTATTGTTATTATAATGATGATTTTAGCATATTCAATATCAGAAGGAATTGCATTTGGATTTATATTTTATGTAATTTTAATGTTATCTTCTAAACGTGCTAAAGAAGTAGATCCTGTTATGTATATACTGGCGGGACTATTTGTGGTGTATTACTTAGTTAAATTTATTGTTCTTGTTTAGTTATTTAAAAGGGTGGATATTCCCCCCCTTTTTTTTGAAAAAAATATTTTGGAGGAGTATTATGAATGAAAAAATGATTTTAGGAGTACGTGAAAAACCAAGTAAAAAAAGATGGTTAGCTTTAAGTTTTCAACATGTTTTTGCAATGTTTGGTGCAACAATACTTGTACCTTTATTAACAGGGTTACCTATTTCAGTTGCTTTGTTTTCTTCTGGAGCTGGTACATTAATTTATATATTGTGTACGAATGCAAAAGTACCTGTATATCTAGGAAGTTCTTTTGCATATATTACGGTAGTAGCTACAGTAAGTGGGTTTAATACAAATCCAGCTACTGCTAATTATTCCTCAGCATTAACGGGACTATTCTTCGTAGGTGTCATCTACGCAATTATATCAATGGTTATTAAATTAATTGGTAAACGTTGGATTGAAGTTGCATTACCACCTGTAGTAGTTGGACCGATGATTATGGTTATCGGGCTAGGATTATCTGGGGTAGCTATTAATAATTCAGGGCTTAATGGTGGAAATTGGAAAGATATAGTAACCGCAATTGTGTCTTTTTCAATAGTTGTAATTGTTGCTTTAAAAGGTAAAGGGTTTATTAAAATTATTCCTTTTTTAATAGGAATTGTTGGAGGATACATAGTAGCTTCACTATTGGGAATTGTTAATTTTGATGTTTTAGTTAACATTATAAAAACTCCATCAGAATGGATTAAAGTACCGGAATTTATGTTTTTAAGTTGGAAAGATGGTAGCGCAAATATATTAGGTACTGAAATTACATTTTACCAAATGAATTTAACTGCAGTACTAACAATAGCACCTTTGGCTTTTGTTACTGCAGCTGAACATATCGGAGATCATGCTGTATTAAGCAAGATAGTAGGTAAAAACTTCCTGCAAGATCCTGGATTAGATAAAACGATATTAGGAGATGGGTTAGCTACAGCTTTCGCTGCAGTAATTGGTGGTCCAGCAAATACAACATATGGAGAAAACACATCAGTTGTAGGCATGACAAAAGTAGCTTCTGTATATGTCATTGGCGGAGCTGCTGTAATCGCGATTATATTATCTTTTTTTAATATATTTACCACGCTAATATCTACTATTCCAGCTTCTGTTATGGGAGGTATTTCAATAATTTTATATGGATTTATAGCCTCTAATGGATTGAAGGTTCTAATTGATAATAAAGTAAATATGTTTGATTTAAAAAACCTAATTATAGTTGCTACTATGTTAGTTATAGGGCTTGGAAATGCATTGATATCTTTTGGCTCGTTTCAAATTTATGGAATGAGTTTGGCAGCTCTTGTAGGTATCATATTGAATTTTACCTTACCAAATGGTAAAGCTATCAACCAAGATAATTAATAAATCAAAAGAACCAATAAAATGCAATATTTGTTGGTTTTTTTTATAATTTTATCTCTTTGTATAATATTCTTAAAATCTTTATCACTATAATAACTATTTTATAATATAATATATATAAAATAATGATTGTCAACGTTTTTATATGGACAAACAGTTTCTATTATGATATAATTATTCAGCGTGAAATATTCACCTTGCTACAGTAGTAGCCAATAGACCAAAAGGAGGAAAAATAATGAGAAGATACGAAATCATGTATATCATTCGCCCCGACCTAGAAGATAGTGTAAGAAATGCATTAATTGAAGAACTTAACAAAATTCTTACAAATCATAATTCTACAGATTTAAAGGTTGATGAATGGGGATTGAAAGATTTTGCTTATGAAATTAATGATTTTAAAAAGGGTTATTATGTTGTTTTAGATGTAGTTGCCTCAGTAGAAGCTATTAATGAATTAAGCAGAGTTATGGGAATTAAAGAAAACGTTATTCGTCATATTGTTGTAAATAGAGAAGAATCATAGGAGGGAAAAATGTTTAATAAAGTTGTATTAATTGGGAGGCTTACAAAGAATCCTGAATTGAGATACACGAGTACAAATAACCTTCCTGTAGTTTCATTTACTCTAGCTGTTAATCGCCCATTTGCTAATCAGTCTGGAGATCGCAAGGTTGACTTTATCAATTGCACAGCTTGGAGAAAACAAGCAGAAAACATTCACAAATATGTGAGTAAAGGTAGTATGGTTGCAGTTGAAGGTAAACTTCAGACAAGAGATTATATGGATGAGAAAATTAATGCTAGAAGATATATTACTGAAGTAATTTGTGATTCAGTAGTATTTTTAGACACAAGAAACCAAAACAATAGCGAATACAATAATCCAAGTGTAAATGATTCTAAGGAAGAAGAATTACCTAAAGGTAATTTTGACAACGTAGAAGACGACTTACCATTTTAATAAAGGAGGATGTTATGGCAAGAGTACCGTATAAAGGGAACCGTAGAGGTAGACGTAAAAGATGTTATTTTACTGATAATAAAATAAGTTATATAGATTTTAAAGATTACGAATTATTAAAGAAATTTATATCTGATAGAGGAAAAATTTTACCTAGACGAGTTACTGGAACTAAAGCATATTATCAAAAAC
>JAOZSU010000139.1:0-3802 GCA_029939475.1 Mycoplasmatota bacterium
TAGCTAAGACGGATGTTTTGTTATTAAAGCCTTTGGTTAATCAAAAAATGATTAAAAAATTATTAGAAGAAACTTATGAGGCAATGATTTTTATTCAGCGTCTTAATGAAACACCTCTTACTGGAGTATTGAATATCAAAGAATCTTTAAAGAAAGCTGAAATAGGATCAATACTTAATATTGAAGAATTCTTGCGTATTGTAAGCCACCAAGAAGCTATTTCAAGAAATCAAACATATATTAAAAAGATTCATCAATTAGATATTGAAAGTGATGCTTTAGACGGGTATTACCAAAATTTAATTAGTCTTCCTAAATTAAAAGAAGAAATTGAAACCGTAATTGATAAAACAGGAAAGATATATGATAATGCATCTATTAAGCTTTCTAAATTAAGAAAGAAAATTAAAATCTTAGAAGAAAGAATAGAAACTAAAATCAATTCTTTGCTTCGTCAAGAAGCTAATAAACTAACTGATTCTCTTATTACGATTAGAAATAACCGCCTTGTATTACCTATTAAAGCTGAATATAAAAACAGTTTTAAAGGAGTAGTACATGATTTATCTAGTAGTGGTGAAACAGTATTTATGGAACCTATCAGTTGTTTTGTCTTAAATAACGAGTTACAGAATCTCTTATTAGAAGAAAAGAAAGAAGTAGATAGAATATTAAAAGAATTAACAAAATCAGTAGGGGAGAATGTTTTATCTTTAAGAAGTAATCTTGACATATTAACATATTTAGATATTGTGTTTGCTAAAGCGAAACACGCAATTAAATTTAATTCTTCAAAACCTTCTCTTACAGAAAATGAGATTAATTTATTAAACGCAAGACATCCTTTAATACCACAAGCAGAGGTTGTCGGAAATAATATTAATTTTCATGATTATCATCATATTATTATTACAGGGCCTAATACTGGTGGAAAAACTGTAACTTTAAAAACTTTGGGATTATTATCAATAATGCTACAATCTGGTATATTAATTCCTGTAGATGAAGGATCTAAAACAGTTGTATTTTCAGGAATATTCGCAGATATTGGTGATGAACAATCAATCGAACAATCCTTATCAACATTTTCATCACATATATCAAAAATAACTTATATAATGAAAAATGTAAAATCAAAATCTTTGGTATTATTAGATGAAATAGGTTCTGGGACAGATCCTAAAGAAGGTGCTTCTCTAGCTATTAGTATTATTAATTATTTGCGTAAATTCAATTTATATTCAATGGTTACGACGCATTATCCAGAACTCAAAACATATGCTTTTGATTTAGATGATACAATAAACGCATCAGTAGAATTTGATATAGATACTTTAAAACCAACATATAAACTTAAAATAGGTGTACCAGGAACTTCTAATGCATTAGAAATAGCCAAAAGATTAGGGTTAAATGCATCTGTAATTGAAGCGGCCAAAAAAGTATCATTATCTTTCGATACGGATGTCTCTCATTTAATAAAAAAACTAGAAAAACAAAGTATTGAATTAGAAGAAACTATTTTAAAATATAAAGAAGAGATTAATTTATTAAAGTCAAAACAAGAAAAATTAGATAAACTTTATATTGAAGAAAAAGTTAGGCAGAATAAGTTGTTATCCGATTTAGAAAACGAGAAGAGAATTGAACTAGAAAAGTTAGAATCAAAAGCTAAAAAAATAATTAATGATTTAAATGAATTAAAACAATCAGCCACTTTTAAAGAACATGAACTTGCAAGATTAAAACACGAAGCTAAATCTATTAATCAAATTGATGATTCTTATCAAAAAACAGTTCAAACTAAAATTAGTGTTGGGGATAAGGTTTTAATAATACCTTATCAAAGGAACGGCATTGTTAATAAGAAATTACCTCATGGTAAATATGAAGTGTTAATGGGAAGTTTAACTGTGACTTTATTGGAATCTGATTTAGAATATATAGATACACCAAAAAAAGTTGTTAATCCTATAAAGGGAACTGTATTAAAGACAAGTGAAGCTAAAATGGAATTAGACTTAAGAGGCTATCGTTATTTAGATGCAATAGATGAATTAGATAAATTCGTTGATACTTGTTTAATAAATAATTTAGAGTTTGCCTATATAATTCATGGTTATGGTACAGGGGCTTTAAAAAAAGCAGTAGATGAATTTGTTAAAAATAATTCACAAATAAAAAAAATGCGCCCAGGCGGTCAAAATGAAGGCGGTAAAGGCGTAACAGTGATATACTTTAAGTAGGTAGAAGATGAAAAGAAAATTAATTTTATTTTATTCAGCTAGATGTGGGAAATGTCACGCTATTAATAAACGCGTAGAACGCTTAAAAAAAGAAGATCTTTTTCCATTAGAATATGAAAAAATAGATGTTTTTGAACAAAAAGATTTAGTAGATAAATATAAGGTTGATGGAGTTCCAACAATAATATTATTGGAATCCAATAAAGAAACAAAACGAATAAAGGGATCTATGTATCGAGAAGATATTATAGATTTTATTAAATGAAAGGATGGTTTTTATGGACGGGGTATTGATTATCAATAAACCAAAATCTTATACATCACATGATATAGTAGATATTGCTAGAAAGGTACTCATGACAAGACGCATAGGACATATTGGAACACTAGACCCAAACGCTACTGGCGTTTTAGTTTTATGTGTAAATAAAGCTACTAAACTTGTAAAGTATTTTGAGAATCATTCAAAAACATATATAGCCACTATTCGTTTAGGAATTCAAACTGATACTGATGATATTACCGGTAAAGTAGTTAAAGAAACTAAAATAGAAGGTTTAAAAGAAGAAGATGTTCTTAAAGAATTAAAGACATTTAAGGGAAAACAAGAACAGATTCCTCCTAAATATTCAGCTATTAAAATAAATACTGTCTCTTATACTAAATGGTAGAAAATTATATGAACTTGCAAGAAGAGATTTAACCATCCCTCCAATTAACCCAAGAACAGTCGAGATTTATTCTATCGATAAGTTTAAGCATTTAAAAGATGAACCTGGATTTACCTTTCAAATAAGATTTAAAGTTTCTAAAGGTACTTATATAAGAAGTATCGCGAGAGACTTAGGTGAACGTTTAGGTGTATATGGTACCTTAGTTGAACTCGAAAGAACTAGAATTAATCAATTTACAATAGAAGAAGCTATTGATTTAGAAACCTTTAAACAGGGAAAATATGAACTAAAAGATCCATTTAAATATATGGATTTAAATAAACATGTTATTTCTCCAGAATTTGAACATTATGTAAGACATGGTCGCTTTATAGATCCTGATTTAGTTCCAGAAAAGAAAGATGTAATTTTATATAGTGAGTCTGGAGAACCTCTAGCTATTTATTACTATGATGAACAAAAAAATCAAATGCGGATGTCGGTGAAATGGTGCTAAAAGTTAAGTATTTAGAAGAAAATGATTTTATTACTGAAAAAGATATAGTTATTTGCCTAGGCTATTTTGATGGAATGCATATAGCTCATATTAATTTGATTAAACAAGCTAAAGATATAGCTAAAGATAAAGGATTGTCTTTAGCTGTCTTTACTTTTTCTAGAAGCATAAGAGCTTTTATGAAGAGGGAAAAACATCGCTGTTTAACGACGATAGATGATAAAATAAGTATTTGTGAAAAATTAGGGGTAGATTATCTATATGTTATGAAAGTTTCCAAAGAACTAATTCATATGGAAGCTTATGAATTTATTGATAGATTTTTATTAAAATCAAATACTGTAGTTGTTGGTTTTGATTTTTCTTTTGGCTATCTTGGTAAGGGT
>JAOZSU010000140.1:0-3556 GCA_029939475.1 Mycoplasmatota bacterium
GCCCTGGTAAGATTTTTCAGCTAAGCAACGAAGCTCTATTTGAGTTACTGGTTAGATATGAAGCAGAATCTAATGGAGATTTAAAAATTAGAGGATTAGCTGGCGAACGGCAGATTGTTGTAAAAAATAGATCTTCGAAAGAGTGGTTAGAGAATCTGTATAAATTTATCGAAGAGGGGGTTCTTGTATGAAAGAGCAGTATCTTAGGTCAATAAATTTATGTTTTGATATCCCCCATGCAGAACGGGTTTCCCATTTTCAACCTACAGCAAAAAGTATTGGTCTTATAAATTCACTGTTGGGTTATGAAAACGATAGTGCCTTCTTTATTGTTGCTCCTTATGGTTCTGGTAAATCTCTAACAGCAACATTTATTGCAAATGTTATAGAAAACCGAAAACAATCAGCTGAGGTTTTAAGTTTAATTGCAGATAGGGTAACGAAAGTTAACGAAGTATGTGGTACTAATCTTCAAAACAGATTGGAGCATAATTCGAAAGGTCTTGTAATTGCACTTAGTGGAGTTGTTACAGATCTTCCTTTAACTATTGTGGAGGCTTTAGCTGATTCTCTTAAAAGGATAGGACTTAGCAAAAAGGCTGTAGGCCTTGATAAACCTGTTCAGAATTTATCTGGTATTCTTGCTCTTTTCAAAAGAATAGAGAAAAAAGCAGAGCAGTTAAAAATTGATAGTATTACAATTTTATGGGATGAGTTTGGCAGACACCTTGAATATATTGTAGATAATGGCAATTCGAAAGAGCTGGATGCTGTTCAGCAGTTAGCAGAATATGTAAGCAGATCCAAACTGCACTTTACTCTTGGTTTAATGCTGCATCAGGGTTTATTGAACTATGCAAAAAATGTCAGTCAGTCTGTTAGAGTCGAATGGAAGAAAATAGAGGGCAGATTTGAAACTATTCAGTATGTAGATGATAGTAAAGAACTATATTCTCTTGTTGGAGATGTTATAAATTTAATAAAACCTGGTAGTAATAATCAGTTTAATTTAAATGAATTTATTGATTTTTCTAAACAGCTGGGTTTATTTAAAGAATTTACTGATATAGAACTATTTTCTCTTTTCGAAAAAGTAAATCCATTAAATCCTTTTGCTCTTTACTTACTTCCCCGTGTTTCTGCCCGTGTTGCCCAGAATGAGAGAACTTTATTTACCTTTATAAACAAGATAGATTCAGATAAAGAAATAGGTATTTCCGATCTTTTCGATTATTTTGCAGAGGGTATGCTTGCAGATACAGGCATAGGTGGTACCTATAAGCAGTATATTGAAACTGTAAGTGCTATTTCCAAGGTTAGTGATAATCCTCTAAGTGTTAATATTTTAAAAACTGCCTGTTTACTGGGATTGGGAACAAAGGGTGAGAGGGTTCATTCTTCCAAATTATTATTAAGCGCTGCTGTCTCTGTTAAAGATATAAAGTTGGTTGAAGAAAATATTGATAAACTTATTGATAAAAAGCTGCTGTTACACCGGAAACTAAGTGATGATATTTCTGTATGGCATGGAGCTGATGTTGATATACGTGGGCGTCTGGATGTCGAAAAATCTAAGCAAAAGGTAACATTTGATTTAATTGAATTTTTAACTGATGAAGTTCCTTCTTCCCAATGGAAACCGGAGATTTATAATAGCAGGAATAATATTAAAAGATACTTCACTGGTGTATATTTGTCTCTCGAACAACTGGAAGAATTAGTAAAAGCAGGTTTTCAGGAGCAGCTTCCGGTAGGTATGGATGGTAAAATATTTTATTGTATACCAGCTTCTGAGGATGAACTTATAAAATTTCATAAACTTATTGATTCTCTTAGTTTTGAGAACAGAATTATTTTTGCACTACCGGATAGGTTTTACGATTTGTTTGATATTGCTATAGAAGTTAAATGCTTGAATATTCTTATGGATGATGCGGCTTTAATTCATGAAGATCCGTTAGTTCTGCCGGAACTTCAGCAGTTTTCTGATGATGCCAGGACATATTTACAGAAAATGATGGATAAAATACTTTTTCCAGACAGAAAAGGTGTTAGATGGTATAGCAACAAAGGGGAAAAGATTATTTCTGGCAAAAAAGGGTTGAAATTTTGGCTGTCTGAGTTAATGGAAGCGGCTTTTTACAGTACTCCCAATATAAATAATGAGATGATAGTTAGAAGGAATCCTTCTGGTGTTGTTGTAAATGCCAGGAAAAAACTTCTTATGGGTATTTTGGAAAGAACAGGGTTGGAGAATCTTGGCCTTGTTGGCAATAAGCCCGATATGTCTATTTTCCGTACGGTTCTCTTGCATTCCGGTTTGTACTATCAGTCTGAAGATGGGCGGTGGTTATGGGCTCTCCCGGAACAGCTGCTGGGATCTAATCTTGTTCTAATTTGGAAGCAGTTTCAGAATTTTCTTACTTTACCATCTGACGGTCCGCAAAGTTTTGAGGTGTTTTTTAATAATCTAAAATCTGCTCCCTATGGTATTAGGGATGGGTTATTACCTATTTTTCTTGCAACGGCTTTAAAAGCTTTTCCAGGTGCAATATCTATTACTCATAAAAATCAATACCTTGGGGATATCCTCCCTTCAGATATTGAAGCTATATGTAGATTTCCGGAAGAATATCAACTCTATGTTATTGATATGGGTGGAGGTAGAAAGGAATATTTAGAGGCTCTTTATAATCTTTTCTTTGATGAATCTGTAAATATTGGATACGAAGCGGATCTTATTCGAAGGTGCTTTGATTCCCTGGAGATTTGGAAAAGTAAACTTCCGGCTGCTGCTTTAACTACAAAAAAACTTTCAGCACAGGCAAAGAAGTTTCAGCGTGAACTAAAAACTTTATCTAACCCTGTAAATATGCTTTTTATAAATATGCCAAAACGTTTGGGTCATGAAATTGCAGATTTAGGTAATCTTATGCAAACAATTGGCAGTTGTAAAAATGAGCTTGAGGATGTTTCAAAGTATTATCTTGATCAGGCAATAGATTCTTTTTTCTCTGCAATTCAGTCTACTAATAAAATTGATAAAAACGAAAAGCTTCGGGATAATGCCAGGGAATGGGCTAGTTATTTTCCTCAGCTTATTCGAAAAGAGATTAAGGACCAGGTGGCAAGGGCTTTATTGGTACGTATTGAAATGAATTATGATACTGACGAAAAGCTGTTTAATTCAATTTCTAACCTTCTATTAGGTATGAATATTGATCAATGGGATGATAGTACTATTCCAGAGTTTTACAGGAAAATTCATACTGTTGTTAATTCGGTGGAAGAAACTGCGTTAAATTATGCAGAAGGTCTGGATGATGATGAAATTACTAGTAGGATCTCACTGTTAGCTAAGAATAGGATCTCTAATCTATATTCTAAGCTTGTTAATATTGTAGGAAATGATTTGGCAGGTAGTATTATTGGAGATATAGTTAATGATAATGAAGAATGTTATGGAGATGTAACAAATAGCAATGATGCTGGATGTGCTTAAGCTTTGTAGAGAGAATATAAAAAATGGATTGTCGCACCGGTGCGACAATTTTTA
>JAOZSU010000140.1:3566-3776 GCA_029939475.1 Mycoplasmatota bacterium
AGGGATAGTGCAGAAAGGAATGAATCTGAAAGAATCCGCAACAATGGAGAGTGTGCTTAAGAGAAATTGAAGAACAGGATTGTTGCTTTATTGTAAGTGTGTATTGTTGAAAGGATTCTGCTGCTCTTGCAATTTATATTAGAAGAAAGTATTAGCAGTTTGCATACTAATAACATGGATTTATGCCCCATACCTATTTTAAGAATATTT
>JAOZSU010000141.1:0-3771 GCA_029939475.1 Mycoplasmatota bacterium
ATGTTCTTCCCATTCCTTGACTGGATCATTATCAATTGTAACTCTAGAAGCTTTTAATATAGCGTCCCATAAAGCATCCACAGCTTCTTCATCGCTTAAATTAGGGAATACTTTTTTAGCCCATATTTTATTAGGCGCCGCAATGATTGTCCACTGAGATTTAGAACTCATCATATGATCATAATAGAAAGATAAAGCTTTTCTAGTTGCTATAGAAGAAGCCTGCAATTTTTCAGGATCAACATCCTTATTTAAATCAGGAATTGGAGAAGAAATAGAGATAGCACAGCCACCTTGATCTATAAAATCTTTATACTTATCCACAAGCCATGAAGGAACATCTTTTAAAGTATCAAGACTTTGGTGAGTATAACCATATTTAGATACATATTCATCAATCCAATTAACTAAAACCTTTTTAGCCCCAACAAGATATGCTTGTTTTACAATCTCTCTAGCTAATTCCTTTGTTTCTGTAGAAGAATTTACTAATACATATTGACCTTTTTTAACATTCGCACCAGTTTGAACAGCTAGTTTAGCGAATTTTTCAAGTAATATATTATTAATCATTTTATCAGATCCTTTCATAGATATTATAATTAAAAATAGAATAAATCGCAATCAAATTATATTAATATATTTTTAATTATAATTAAAACATATAATTTTTGTGTAAATTAATAGTGATAATTATTGATAAGTGTTACAATAGATTTGAACGAAAAAAGGGGTTTGAAATTGATGATTTATGATGTATCTATATTAATTGAACCAAATATGCAAGTGTATAAGAACAAAGAAGAAAAAAAGCCTAAATATAATAACATTTTAACTCATGAATCTAATGGGGTTTATGAAACTGAAATCACTTTAAATCTTCATACAGGAACACATATTGATTATCCCTTGCATTTGATAAAAAACGGAGCTACATCCAATGTAGAAGAACTAGAAAATCTTATTACAGATGTTAAAGTATTTGATGTATCATATTTAACAGGTTGTATTGATCTATATACAATAAAAAAGTTTAGTATAGAAAAAAATGATTTTATTTTATTCAAAACCAAAAACAGTTTTTCAGAGAAATTTTTGTTTGATTTCACATATTTAGGAGCTAAAGCAGCTAAATATTTAAAGGATAAATCAATAAAAGGAGTAGGAATAGATGGATTAAGTATAGAACGTTCTCAGAAAAATCACCCTACTCATAAAATATTATTACAAAATGGTATTATTATAATTGAAGGCTTGAGATTAAAAGAAATAAAACAAAAAACCTATAAAATGATTTGTTTACCTTTGAGAATTAAAAATGTTGAGGCAACTCCAGCAAGAATTATCTTAATAGATAAATAAAATAATATTATTAGAACAATATTAACGAGGTGTGAATATGAAACGAAGTTCTAAAAATTATGTATATTTTGCATTTATATGGCATGGTTTTTTCTTAGCTATTACCGCTTCAATGCTTGATTTAAATACAGTATTTCCTGCATTAATTACAACTTTAACTTCATCACGAATTTTATTTGGATTAATTTATAGTGTTATGCTTAGTGTACCACTTATTTTTAATGTTGTATTTTCTCATTATTTAAGAAGAAAAAAACATAAAAAAATATATCTATTAATAGGTATATACTTAAGAGGTGCGAGCTTTTTAGGAATGGCATTATTTACATTTTATTTCGCTAAAACACATCCAAACTTAACTTTATTTAGTTATTTTATTTTTGTATTTTTATTTAGTATTAGTGCTGGATTTGCGGGTATATCATATTCTGATATAATCGCAAAAGAACTCGATAGTAAAGATAGAGTAAACCTTTATACTATTAAACAATTCTTTGGTAGTTCAGGGGCCTTTTTAGGAGGCTTATTTATAGCTAAGATATTTTCTATAGATATGGTTTATCCCTTAAATTATTCAGTAAGCTTATTTATTGGTTTTGTAGGCTTGTTTATTGCATCTTTAGGGTTTATATTCCTAAAAGAACCCGAATCTGTAATTTCTAAAGAGAAACCAGTTTCTTTATTACAATATATAAAAAAAATACCTAGTGTATTAAAAAAAGATGAAAGCTTTAAATATTTTATAATCGTAGAAAACTTATCTGGATTTAGTATTATGATTCTTCCTTTTTATATGATGTTTGCGAAAGAATCTTTTGTCTTAGATGATTCCTATATTGGTATATATTTAATTATATTAACAGTAGGTACTATTATTTCTACTCTATTATGGGGATTTATCGCTAAAAAATTTGACGCAAAACACATTGTAGGATTATGTATTATTTTAGGGGGATTAAATCCTATTCTAGCATTAATTCTAAGCAATACTACCCCAGCTTTATTTGGAATTATATTTTTTATTATTGGATTTATGAGAAGCGGTAGAAAAATAGGGTTTGAACCATATTTTTTAGATATAATACCTTTAAATGAACGCGTTGAATATTTAGGCATAAGAGGGTCGTTAAATATTTTACGGGTTATATTGCCTCTTGTAGCTGGAATACTAATTAGTTATGTTGGATATATTTTTACATTTATATTAGTTACTGTAATGATGACATTATCATTTATTGAGTTATTAAAAATAACAGATAAACAGATAGAAGAATTCTGTTAATTATAGGTTACAATTTTAACAATCATACTTTTATTTTTAGAAAAAGGCCATTCAATCCATTCATAAGTGTTTATAGATAATTCTTCTTCTAAATCATATAAACCAAAATCACCTAAACCAAATCCATATTTTTTATGATAATCTTCATGGTATTTATCCATTGCAATTTTAGAATTTAATAATGGATAAACATCATTATATAATTTAGTATTTTTATTAAATTCAAAAATATCACTGATTACTATAACCATACCGTTGTTTTTTAGTAATTTTATTATATTTTGATTAAATTCATGAATGATTAAAGGCATAAAATCTAAAAAATAATTTTTTATATAATCAATTAATTCTAATGGATAATTAAGATTCGCAAGTATTGTTAGATAGTTTAATAATTGCTGGAATAATAGTTGTGTATATATTGGTGAAACTATAATTAAATCAAAATAGTTTATATAATTAGATAAAAATTGATATGAGGTTATTTGATTCTTTAATTTGTCTAAATATTTATTAATATCATCTACATTGTTTAATGTAATCATTGTTTTAACAAAATTATTCCAAATATTATTTTTATCTAAACCTGTATATTCTGTTTGTAAAAGTTTAATATTTTTATCTATTAAAGAGTATGTAGATACAGCTTTTTTTAGTGCTTGAATATCTATATCTGATAAGTATAATTTAGTAGTTTTTTGATGGATTTTTGAAATATCTAAATCATCACAATTTCCAGCAGCTATAATAAGCAAATTATTAATTTTATTAGGGTTTTTGTCTATTTTATCTATAATATAACTCGTTAAAGTATTGCGATAAGTTTTCCATAAATCATGTCTTTTTGAAGAACGATTATAAATCTGATTAAATTCTTTTATGACTCCCATAATTTTCTCCTTTTAGATTATGTTAATTAAATTATACAATTATTTTTATTTAAGTCAAAAATAGTTGAAAATAAGTTTAATAACAATGTTAAATATTAATATTTTTTAATATTATATTTTATTTTTATTTTCTTTTATTTGTAATTTGATTATGGTATAATATATTAGATTAATTGTTAATGGGTGATTAGGTAATTAAAATATAAATAATACAATTATTTAATCTTGTCTTAAATC
>JAOZSU010000142.1:0-3767 GCA_029939475.1 Mycoplasmatota bacterium
CTGTAAAATTGGTAATTCTGACTAGTTTCTAATGTGTTTTGTGTTGTTATATCAATTATAGCTCTTTGAATAGTTAATCCAGAGTTACTTTCAATTTTACCAACAATTCCCCCAACATAAGAAGAATTAGCGTAGGAAAAAACATCTCCTTGAATATCAATATCTTTAACAACTACAGAAGGAACATCTTTATTTATTTGCCCAATTATTCCTCCGGAATTAGATTTAACATTGAAAATTTTAAGATTAGTAGCTTTTATATTAGTAATAGTTACATTTGTACTCGTACCGTAAATATAACCTACTATCCCACCGGCACCAGTACCTCTATTCGCTCTAACACCACAATTATTAATAGTTATATTATCTATAATAGTTGTGCCTTTAATCTGTCCCGCAATCAAACCAGAACGATAAGTATTTGAATCAAGGACTGAATCATCTATATCGATTTCTACGTTATTTAGTTTAAGGTTTTTAACCGTACCACCATTAATAATAGGAAAAATACCCAAATTCTTATATGTACCGTCATTAGTATAAATAGTTAAATTACTAATAGTATGATTATCTCCGTCAAGATAGCCTTTAAAAACAACATTATTATTATTTGAATCTAAAGTCCAATCAAATCCTGAAAAATCAATATCATTTTCTAAATAATATTTATCTTTAGAAACGCTATTGCTTTTTGTAGCGAAGTCATAAAACTCTTGAGGTGTTGAAATACCAATCATCCATTCACCAATAGTGATACTACTACTAGAACTACTAGTTTTTGAATCAAAATATGAATAAGCTAAACTACTACTGGAGGCTAAAACAATAACAAAAACAAGTAAAATTAAAAATTTACTTAATAAATGTTTCATTTTTTCACCTCCAGTATTTTTAGTTATATAACAGAAAACAGAAGCATTATTGCTTCTTAATTTTCTGTATTATAATTTAGAATTATTAGTTTTGTTCAATTTGATATATTATGCAGCTGAGAATGTTAAATCAAAAGTAATGTTATGGTTTATAACAGCGTTATAAGCTGTGACGTCACCAGGTTCTAATAGAGTTACTGTAACAGTTACTAATACATCTGAATCGTTAACAGTAGAGGATCCTAAAACGATATCAATGTCAACTAAACTAGAATAAGTGGTTGATCCATTAATTTTAACATTGCTGGAAGTCACTGTTAAAGTAGGCGCTGTAACAACTGCTTTATCTAACTTGACATTATAAGTTAATACTATTTCATCAACGTCATTAGTTTTTATTAATGCACCAGCTGGAACCAATACGTTTCCACTAGGAACACCATCTTGTGCAGTTACACTTAAGGTAACACCTTCACCAACACCAATTGTTATATCTGTCTCGCTTTGAGATAGATTATCCCAATAACCAAAGGCAACTGCTGTACCTGTAAATAATAATACTACTAATAATACTGCTAAAATTCTTTTTTTCATAATTTTTTCTCCTTCAAATTTTATAATATATTTTTTTAAATAAAAAAGCCAAAATCTTCAATTTCTAACATTTGAAATGTTAAAATTGTATTTAAGATTTTGGCTATTCTATTTTAATTAATTTAAATTACCAAAATCAAATGAATGATAATGGCAACTGGCTATCTAACATGAGACCCTATAGCTTTCCGTCATCGAATCGCTTCGATTTTGGCTTTTACATACTATTCAAAGTATTTAATTGTATATCTTATTTTAGAGTAATAAAAAATGCCACTATCTAAAATAGATACCGGCAACTGGCTACCATCTTTCGAAGGCCCTATAGCTTTGCGTCACTAACTTTCATTAGTTTTGCTTTTTACTTAAACACATTATATACTAAGGCGACATATTTGTCAAGTTAAAAATGAAAAAATATACATTAAGCCCAATATATAGGTGTTATTCCTTTAAAACATCGTTGTTAGAATCATTATTTTCACCTTTAATTTCCTTGTTTTTCTTGTTGGAAGAGAACATTTCAACTAATATATATATAATAATTATATCTATAATAAGTATTATTTTTCCTAAAGTAGAAGTTGCGAACATTAAAAATGATCCAAACTTTCTTATAGTTAAAACATGTTTTCCTAGAATATCACTTTCTGTTAATAAATAATTATCAGGTGTGTCACTTATTTCAGATTTAGTTTTTATATTATAGTGATCATTTACTATTTCTTTTGAATATAAATAATGAACTAACACTTCATCAGTACCATCATTATTAATATCTGTAGTAAAAGCTATAATATCTCCAACATTAAAATCTTCAACGGTTTTAGAACTATCTATAATTACAATATCATCGACATTGATTACAGGTTCCATACTTCCTGTCACAATAACATATAATTTGTATTTAGATACGAAAGGAACATAATTGAAAATACCGTAACCTAAAACAACAATTAAAAAAACGCTTATAATAAAACGTATATTCTTAGAAAGGCTTCTTTTTTCTGTTTTTGGAGATTTTACAGTAAAACTATCCATTAATTAACTCCTTTTTTAATTAATTATATATACATTATCTAATTATTTCAACTATTAATTCTATAATTATAAAGCTGGGCTATATATGAAACATACATCACAATTTGATAATTTAACGATAAAGCTATTATTTTAACACAAATTAGATTATAATAGATAAAGAAAGGGATGAGCATATGGATATTTATTATATAATTTTTAATGATGGATTTTTGAAACATTATTATTCAGAAAATACATCTAAAGACTCATCTGGAGAGAAAAATTATTTTGCGGATAATCTTAGATATGCCAAAATGTTCAATTCTGCAGAAGAAGCTTTGAATATTATTTTAGAAAAGAAATTAAAGGATTGTGTAGTCACAAATCAAAATGGAAGTGTTCAATAATTATTAATCTATAATATTTATGAATAAAAAAGTTTATTTCGAATTAGAAATAGACTTTTCTTTTATATTATTTTATATTATGATATTATTTAGATAATATGAATACGAGGATAAAATATGTTTGAAAAACTAAAAGCTTATAAACCAATAAACGAACAAGAAACGAAAGATAAGGAATTGATGATTAAATTTATTGAAAATAATCCTAATGTTTTATATCGCACAAATTTAACAGCTCATCTTACTTCTAGCGCTATTATCTTAAATGAAAGTTTTGATAAAGTATTATTTATTCATCACAATATTTACAATTCATGGGGATGGGTTGGCGGACATAATGATGGTGACCCAAACTGTCTTAAAGTTGCGATTAAGGAAGCTAAGGAAGAAACAGGGGTAAAGAATATTTATCCTTATAGTGAAGAAATACTAGGAATTGATGTTATCTATGTAAAAAATCATATAAAAAAAGGTGAATATATTCCAGACCACTTACATTTAAATGTAACTTATTTATTAATAGCTAGTGAATTAGATGAATTAATTTCTAAACCAGATGAAAACTCTGGAGTAAAATGGTTTGATTTGGAAAAAGTATTTGATTATATTACAGAAGATAGAATGAAACCAATATATAAAAAACTAATTGATAAAGCAAAGTTTTGGTATAAGGGAATCGCATAAATTATATTATTAATAATAGTTTTAAAACATAAAAAATAATCAATAATTCTGAAGACTACTCGGTAGTCTTTTTTTTCTTAAAAAAACTATAATTTAATTATTTATAATTTATTAATATATGTTATAATATTTGATGTAAGCGTTTTTAAAAATTGAATAAGGAGATTATAATGACACAGATTTCAGA
>JAOZSU010000007.1:0-13888 GCA_029939475.1 Mycoplasmatota bacterium
AATTTATGACACCTACATATGAATTTTTAAATAGAACACTAGACAAGTATCAAATGAATACAATTATATCTTTATTAGTGTTATTCATATTAGTTGCTTTCCCAATGTTTATAATTAATATTAAAAAATTAAAAAATAGAACTATATATGAAATTAATTCTTATACAGCAACTTCAAAATTTATTCAAAGCATAATTAATTTATTATCTTTTAATCCATTTAGTGCTGCTTTAAGAATGTATAATATGTTTATATTAATCGAATTTGTTAAAGGGTATAAACCAAAAGAATTTTTTAAGAGTATATACCCAGCCATTAAGAATAAATTAAAACAAATATTTAAGAAGAAAGAAAAAATAGATGAAAGTAAATTAGATTCTTATTCTATTTCACTTAAACAAAGTATTCGACGACAAAACGCTATTAAAATAACAAGAGGGTTATTTACGTATTTATTCTTACTTATAATGGCGATAATAATTATTATACCTTTCTATTGGATGATTATTACTTCACTAAAAGATTTTTCTGGAGCTACATCTACAAACCCTGATTTTTTAATTGGAATTTCTAGAATGAATTGGGTGAATTATAAAGTAGTTCTTACAGAATTAAATTTTGGTTTATATTTAAAAAACACAACTATTGTAGCCTTGTTTTCAACAACGGGTACAATTATAACAACAATTTTAGCAGCTTACGCTTTTGCCAGAATTGAATTTAAAGGTAGAGAAGTATTATTTTCTATATTAATTATGACTATGATGATTCCTGGAGAATTATACATTATTACTAACTTTATTACTGTAAGTAAAAATGGATTTGGTTGGGTTGGAATGCCTGCCGGAGAAAATAACTATTTCTTAGCTATGATTATTCCATTTGTAACTAGTATTTCATATATATTCTTTTTAAGACAAAACTTTAAACAAGTTCCAGAATCATTATATAAAGCAGCTCGTGTTGATGGATGTAGTGATTTCAAGTTTTTAACAAGAGTTATGGTGCCAATTGCAAGCCCAACGATTTTCACAATTACTATTTTAAATGTTTTTAGTTCATGGAATGCATATATTTGGCCAAGAATTATTACTGGCGTTGGAGGCTTAGAAGGTCAAAGCTATTGGTTAATTTCAAATGCCTTAAGAGATACAGCTTTTGTACAAGAAAATGGTAGGGTTATGTATAACTTACAAATTGCAGCTAGTGCATTAGTTACTGTACCATTATTAATTGTATTCTTTATGTTCCGAAAATACATTATGAATGGTATTGGACGAAGCGGAACAAAAGGTTAATTGGAGGGTTTGAAATGAAATTTAAAAAAATACTAATATTTTTAATAACTACAGTTCTTTCGCTTTCTTTGATGGGCTGTCCTAAAATAGAAAATATGCCACCAGAAATTATGCAAATAGAAAATGGAGAACTAATTGATATTAATCATGTTGTTTATGAACATGTAAAAGGAACTGATTTTGATGTAGATGATATGATTCAAAGTTTAATCAATGATCAACATATTATAGCAATTGATTATATTCAAACTTCATTTATAATAGGCAAAGATAGAAAATATAATGATATTTCTGATCGCATAGAAGTTACTTCATTTTATCAAATATGGGAAGATGGAGATGACGCTAATTTTGATGGAGTTGTTAACGCTGAAGATGAAGAATATTATGGAGCAATTAAAACTGACCAAGATGGAAATAAAATATATGATCAAAGTAAAATTTTATTAGTGGAAATTTTATCTGTTGATTCAACATTAAGCTTTACTATTATGGTTACAGACGATGATGGAGCCACTACTGAATTGTCTGGTGAAATACTTATAGTTGAAGGATAAAAAATTTGTAATAAATATAAAAAATTTTATTATATAAAAGATTTTAATAATAGAGTTTTTGTATTATAATAATAATAGAGAGAATTTAATTTTCAAAGGAGGAAAAAATGAAATTTCAAAGAAGAATCTTAAGTTTATTTTTATTAATCTTCTTTGTATTTGCTGCGGCAAGTTGCGGAGAAGTGACGACCAATACAACGAATGCTTCTACAACAGAAGCAATTACTACGCAAGCAACTACTGTAAGAACTGATGAAGTAACAACTGAAAACCCAGGAGAAGATGGGGTGCCTTATTTTGTAGGGCTATTTACAAAACAAACTTATTATTTGGGTTCTACTGAACTTGATTTATTAGCAGGAGCAAAAGCAATAGACCCTGAAGATGGAGAATTAGACATTGATATAATTGGTGGGTATTCTTCAACCAGAACAGGAACTTATAATGTTTATGCAGTTGCTGAAGATAGCGATGGAAATGTAATTAGTCAAGAGATTGCATTGACTGTTAAAGAATTAAGGAATTTTACTATTCCTGATACTTTAACTACAGACCCAATTAGTATTGATTTATGGCATTCAAATGGAGCTACAATTGAAGCGGCATTGAATGCATATGCTGAACAATTTGAAGAACTTTATCCTAATGTTACTGTTAATATTATTAAAAATGGTAATAATTATGATGAATTACGCGAAAATGTAATCAATGCAATTAAAGGTGGGCAAATTCCTAATATTGTTCAAAACTATCCAGATCATGTAATGGAATATATTGATAACAATGCAGTAATTTCGTTAACTCCATATATTTATCATCCAGTATTTGGATATGATAATTCTGTTGAGAACAAATCATTTACTGACATATTGTTGAGTTATCGTCATGAAAATTCTCAATATACAACAGATGGAGAATATTATTCATTACCATTCAATAAATCTACAGAAGTTATGATTTATAACAAAACTATTTTTGATATTTTAATTGAAGATGAAGTTATTGATCACATTCCAACTACTTGGCAAGAATTATTTGATATTTCTGATGATATTATGGCAATTAAAGATGATGTAATTGACGATATAACCGCAAAATTAAATGCCTCTACTACATTATCATTGCATAAAACAGCAGAAGAAATTCAAGCAATTAAAGATAATTTTGTACCAATCACATATGATTCACCAGCCAATGCCTTTATTACTTTAACTAGACAATGGGGTGGACAATATACTGGTATAAATGCACAAAGAGAAGGTTTGATTTTATTTGATAATGATGAAGTAAGAAGTATGTTAAGTTATTTCTTTGATCATAGAGATACTGATTTTACATTGCCTGGTAAATGGGGATTAGCTTATGCTTCTGATGCATTTAAGACAGGACAAACTGCAGTTACATTTGGATCTACTGGCGGAGCTAGATATAACACACCTGATATAGTTAATGGAGAATTTGTTTTTGATTTTGGTGTTGCACCTATGCCTTATAACGCTGATATGCCTGAAAACAGAACTGCAATTCAACAAGGTACAAATATGTCTATCACTACTGCCGGAACAGATCAAGAAAAACTAGCTTCATGGTTATTCTTAAAATATCTAACTAGTGCAGAAGTACAATTAGATTTCGCTTTAAAAACTGGATATTCACCAGTAAGAACATCTGTGTATGATGATCCAATTTATGTTTTATTTAGACAAGGAAAAGATGCATTTGGTAATCCTTTAGAAGGTGAAATGTTAATGAAATCAATGGCAGCAAACGCAGCTGCAGAACAAGCTCAATATTTATTCTATGATCAAGCTTTTGTTGGATCATCTAATGCTAGAGCAGAAGTAGAAGCTGCTTTTGAAAGAGTTATTCTAGGTTCACTTGAAGGAACTACAAAAGAAGCAATTATAGAAAACGCAATTGAAGCTGCTAAATCAAATGCAGAACGCGTGCTCGGATAAATTTAAGGTTTCATATTATATTGGGAAATATAATAAAAAAATATATATATAAAATTTTATAAGGAGGAACATATGAAAATTAACAAAAGAATTTTGAGTCTTTTCTTAATAGCATTATTAACCATTGCGTTAGTTGCTTGTGGAAGTACGACTCAAGCTCCGACGACTCAAGCTCCGACTACTACAGAAAATGTAACCACAACAGAAGCTACAACGACGGAGACAACAACAGCGGTTGATCTAGAAGCTTTATTAGAAGAATTAGCTGGACAATATGCTGATACATTAGCTAGTGATACATTTGTAGCTACTGAAGATATTAATTTGGTTAGTTCTATTGGAGGATATGATATTACTTGGAGTAGTAATAATACTACATATCTAGAAAACGATGGAACAATACACCGTCCAAGTTTTACAACTGGAAATCAAACAGTAGTATTGACTGCTTCTATTACTGATGGAACAGTTACAGAAACTTATAATTTCTTTGTAACTATATCAGCTTTAGCTAAGACAGATCAAGAAAGAGCTAATGAAGTATTCTCAATTGTAGTTACTTTCCCTAACAAGGAAAAATGGACTGCAGCTGATAATGATGATTTAGTTTTCTTAACTGAAGGCGAAGATGCAGATGGTGTTACTTATGATGTAGTATGGACTTCAAGTGATCCAACAGTTATGTCAACTGATGGCACTATTACACAACCTGAAGATGCAGATGTTGAAGTTACAATGACTGCTGCTATAACTATCAATGGTATAACATACACAGATACTTATACATTTACAGTTGCTAAATTAGAAGAAGGAACACCAGTTTCTTCAATCGCTGAAGCAGCAGCTCTAGGTGAAGATTCATACGTAAATATTCAAGGGGTAACAGTTATCGCTAAATATCCATCTGGAAGTTTCTTTGTTACAGATGGTACTGATATCTTGCTTATCTATGGACCTACATTCTCAGTTGAAGTAGGAAGTGTATACGATGTTTCTGGTGTATTTATTTATTATTATAATTCACCAGAATTAAAAGGTGGAGTTACTCAACCTTTAAAAGCAGAACCATCTACAGCGGCAGTTTCAGAAGCTCCTATAACAGCTGATACTGATATAGCTGGACTTGTTTCTGGAATGACTACACCTACACCTGAAAATCCTTTCGCATACGAAAAATATACAATTACTGGTAAAGTTTGGTATGATGAAACTTTAGGTAATTACTCATTATTTATCGTACCTAGCGATTATGATTTCAATGCGGATTTAGAAGATGCAACAAAGCCAAATGGCGATGCATTAATGATTTATTATCAATCAAATATGGAGACATTAATTCCATTTGAGGGTAAAGAAATCACTATAGATGTTCTTACATTAGGTTGGAGAACTGATAAGAGTGTTTGGTATGCTGGGTTCTTCGGAACACCACTAGATGTTGATATAACAATTGCAGATGACGCAGAAGCTGTTTCAACTGCTTTAGATGCATTGATTTATCCTGAAACTATTCTAGAAGATACAACTTTGAATTTCCCTGCAGACTTATATGGAGTAACTTTGACTTATGTATCTGATAATACAGATGTAATTTCTAATACTGGTGTTGTTGATTTTTCAAGCCAAACAACTCAAGTTACTGTTACTGTAACAATTACTGCTACAAGAGGAACAGTTACTGATACTAAAGATGTTGTAATTAAAGTTGGTGAATTGCCAATGTCTACATTAGCTGAAGTATTAGCTGGAGATAATGGTACAACATTTAAAACTCAAGGTGTAGTATATTACTTATCCCAAGAAGGATATTTCATTCAAGATGATTCTGGTAAGATCTTTATTTATACCGGTTCTGCGCCTACGGTTTCTTTAGGTGATGAAATTATAATTATTGGTGAAAGAGGAGAATATAATTCTGCACCACAACTTAAATATACAACTATAGAATCAACAGTTTCTGAAGGAAATGATTATACTCAAACTGCAATAGTTTATGAACCAGGTGTTACAGTATTACAACCTGGATGTTTATACACAGTTAAAGCTTTGATTGCTATTGAAGGTACATATAACAATGTATATTTCTATGATGGAGATACTCAAATTGGATTATTAAGATATAAATCATTATCTGATTCAGTTGATGCTTTGAAAGCAAAAGAAGGAGTAGTTGTAATCGTTGATTTATTATTCTACAATCAACAAAGTGATGGATTGGATGTATTCTATTTCAATGGTGGTCCTAGTGATATTACTGAATATGTAATGACTGACCAAGAAAAAATAGATTTAGATAAAGCTTCACTTAATTTTGGTGGGTCAGTTTATGAAGCTACAGATATAACTTTACCTGATACAGGTGATAATGGTTCTACAATTGTTTGGGCTATTACTAGTGATGATGGTAGCAACGCTACATTAACTGATGGAGTATTATCTTTAAATGCTGTAACTGAAGAAGCAACTGTAGAAGTAACTGCAACATTAACATTAGGTAGTTTGACTGAAACTCAAGTATTTACTTATACATTGAAAAATTTAGTTATGGTTGATATAGGTGACTTCCCAACTCAAACATTAGGAACAGTTGTTTCAATTCACGGTAATGTTTATGCAGTTATAGGAAATGGATTCTTTGTTGAAGATGAAACCGGTAAATTATTTGTCTTCTCATATGATGCAACTTATAATGTTGGTGATGAAGTTGAATTAACTGGTGAAGTTGCACAATATAAAGGCTCATTCCAAATGAGTAATTTATCTGATTTACCTGATGCTATTTCAACAGGTAATGACGTAACTCAAACACCTATTAACTATGTAGATGGAACAACAGTTCTTGAAGCTGGTCAAATGTACAGAGTTGTTGGTACAGTTGCTATTGAAGGAACATATAACAATGTTTTCATTTATATAAATGATACAGACAAATTTGAAATATATTACAAATCACCTTCTGATTCAATTGATGTATTAAAAGCATTAGAAGGCAAATTAATTGTTGTAGATATGATTTATTATAACGATGATACAGTATTTGTATTTACCGGAATTAGCGATGATGCTCAAGAAGTTGTTACAGATTTATCTACACTTAGTGCTCAAACTGAAGGAGTATGGACTATTCCTAATGATACTATGATATTTGCCCAAGGTGTTGTAACTGGATTCGGATACAATGTAATTTATATTCAAGATGATAATGGTAATGGATTTGCTATGTATAAAGCTGAAGGCTATAATAATGATGGTACAGTTAATGTTGGCGATAAAGTATCTATTATGGCGAATTAGATGATTATCCTGGAACAAGACAATTTTCATACGGAGCAGATTTAGTTGCTGTATTATCTACTGGAAACACAGTTATAAGTACAACTATGACACTTGATGAATTAATTGGATTGACATTACAAGATGGTGGCAAAGTAATTACAGTTACAGGATTAAAAATTATAAGTTTTGATGATGGTGGCAAAATGATTTTTGAAGCTAATGGTACTGGTGAAGAAAGTATGCTACTTGAAATGTATAGAAATAATTCAATAAACTGGTTAGAAGATGTATATAATGTTAACGATATTTTAGGTGAAACAACATTTGTATTTGTTAAATTCAGTGGAGATAATTTAAGAATTGAATTAATGCAACATGAAATCACAGATCAACAAGCAGTCGATGCTGCTGCTGCTAATGTACCTGCAACTCTTGAATTAACTGAAGATTTTCAAATTCCAGAGTCTGAACTTGGAACTACAATTACAATTACAAGTATTAGTTCTGAATTAACTCCTTACATTGATGATACTACTACAGCTGGTTGGTTATTAGTTACTCAACCTGATAGTGATGTAACAGGTACAATTACAGTTGAAATTAGCAAAGGTACAGCTACTCCTGTTTCTGTTAATATAGCAGTTACAGTTAAAGCTCCTGCAGCTGCAACTGAGATGGATTTGATTATTTCAGAAGTATTAGATTGGGATGGAGGAACAAATAAAGTTCTTGAATTATATAATCCAACTAGCGAGGCAATTACATTAGATGGAGTTTATACAATAAAAATAAACGTTAATGATCATGATTACTGGGGAAGTGCAATAGAGCTAACTGGCACTATACAACCTGGAGAAACATTTGTTATTGCAAACGCTAGTGAACAAGCTTTATTAGATTTAGCAGATCAAACAAGTGGAAGTTTATCATTTAATGGTGATGATGCAATTGGGTTATTTAAAAATGACACATTATTAGATATGTTTGGTGTATTTGGTGAAGATCCTGGTACTGGTTGGGCTGTTGGTGATGGAACAACAGCTAATAGTTCAATTAGTAGAATTTCATCTGTTACATCTCCAACAGCTACTTGGGATGTAAACGAATGGGTTTATGCAGATGATGCAGATAATACTATAGGAACTCACACAGTAGATTAATTTTTTACTAAACAATTTGATAAAATTTACAAAAGGTTCAACCAAGTGTTGAGCCTTTTTTCTATTAGAATAGATTTATATAGAATTTTGAAGTTTTATTATGTATAAATAATAATGAATATGTTATAATATAAGGCTATTAGAAAGGTGATACAAATGAATGAAATTAAAAATAAAGTATTTTCATATATAAATGAATATGAATCAATTATAATCGCAAGGCATAAAAATCCTGATTTAGATGCATATGGATCACAATTTGGATTATATTATGCTTTAAAGGATTATTTTAAAAATAAAAAAATATATGTTATCGGAGACACTAATTCATTAAATCAATTTGGAGAATTCGATGAAGTAAATATTGATATAGCCAAAAAGTCTTTATTATTAATACTAGATACTGTTTCAAAACAAATGCTTGATGAAAATGTTTATAAATATTACGATAAATTAATTTTTATTGATCATCATCAAAATAATCCTGATATTAAAAATGATCTTGCTTATCAAATAAAAAACGCTTCATCAGCTGCGGAAATAATTGCGGATTTATTAATGTATTGGAATATTCCTATTAATTATGATTCTGCTAGAGCATTATATTTAGGAATTATTGGTGATACTGGAAGATTTAAATATAGCAATACTACAGAAAAAACACTATTGATCGCTTCTAAATTATTAAGTAAGGGATTAAATATTCAAGAAATACATAATTCTATTTATTTAGAATCTAGAAGAAATAAAGAAATAAAAAATATATTTTTTCAAAGAATTAAATACAGTAAAAATAACGTTGCTTATAGTAAGAATGATATAGATTTTATTCTTGAAAATAATTTGACGACTAATTATGTAAGTCGAGGATTAGTTAATCAAATGTCTGGGATGAGAGAAGTGCCAATTTGGGTTAATTTTACAGAAGATACTGAAAATCACAAAATATATTGTGAAATAAGATCTAGAGATATAGCGGTAATTAATGTAGCTATAAAATTTGGTGGTGGAGGACATCTACATGCATGTGGATGTACTTTAAATAATTGGAATGAAGTAGATCTAGTAATTAGTGATTTAGATAATTTGTTAGAGGAGAAGAAATAATGAAACATATTTTACAAAAAATAAAAGAATATAATAGAATAATAATACATATGCATATAAGACCAGATGGAGATTGTTATGGATCTGGTTTTGGATTAAAAGAAATTATTAAAGAAACTTATCCTAATAAAGAAGTATATGTTGTTGGAGAAACAGCTAGTTATGTTAAGTTTATTGGAAATGTTGATGAAATTCCTGATGAATATTTTAAAAGGGCTTTATCTATTGTAGTTGATACAGCAAGCGGAGAAAGAGTATCGGACCAAAGATTTAAATTAGCTGATTATGTTATTAAAATTGATCATCATATTCCAGTTGAAGATTTTGGAAATTATCAATATGTAGATACAACAAGACCAGCAGCTTCACAAATCATATTAGAATTTTACTTAAAATTTAAAGACGAATTGAAATTTAATATGAACGCAGCCAAAGCGTTATATACAGGAATTGTTACAGATACCGGAAGATTTAAATACCGTTCTGTATCAGCTGATACTTTTAGAGCTGTAGCTTTTTTACTAGAATATGGACTTGATTTCACAGAAATTCTAGGAAAACTTGATATTAAATCAGAAAGATTAATGAAACTACAAGGTTATGTATTGCAAAACTTTGAAAAAACACCTGATGGAGTGGCATATATTAAAATGAAACCAGAAATCATAAAGAAATTTGGAACTACTTTAGAAGAAGCAACTTCATTAGTAAATGAACTTTCGACATTAGAAGATTGTCCAGTGTGGATGTTGTTTGCAGAATATGAAAACAATGTTGTAAGAGGAAGATTGCGCAGTCGTAAACCAGCTATTGATAAGCTAGCTAATAAATATAATGGTGGAGGCCACAAACTTGCCTGTGGTGCTAATTTGGGCGATTGGGAAACAGTAGATAGACTATTAGAAGATGCTAATGAACTTGTTAGAGAATATAAAAGAAGCATGAAATAGTTTTCGTGCTTGTTTTTTTTAAATGATTTGATATAATAATAGCGGTTTTGTAAGTCATTTTTATCAAGGAGAATGGTATGCCGTATTTATTTTTAGAAATTGATTGGAAAGAAACTATATTTTTAATTCTTGGAGGATTAGGAATTTTCTTATACGGTATCAATATGATGAGTGAAGCTTTGAAGAAAATTGCCGGAGCTAAACTTAAATTAATTTTAGAAAAAACAACAAACACTCCATTAAAAGGAATATTTGTTGGGATTTTTATTACAGCTATTATTCAATCATCATCTGCAACTAGCGCTTTAGTAGTTGGGCTTGTTAGAGCAGGGCTAATGACTCTTACTCAAGCTGTGGGAGTTATATTTGGAGCGAATATAGGAACTACATTCACTTCAGTTTTAATTTCGTTAGATATTGGGTCTTATGCAATGCCTATTATGTTTACAGGATCATTTTTAATTTTCTTTATTCAAAATAAGAAAGTTAAAAATTATGGACGAGCATTACTTGGATTTGGTATGTTATTTTTTGGATTGGAAACTATGGGAGGCGCTTTAAAACAACTTAGTACTTTACCTGGATATCATGATTTATTACAAAGTGTTGCTAAATATCCTATATTAGGAGTGCTAACAGGAGCGGCTACTACATCTATTATTCAGTCTTCATCAGCTACAATTGGTATTTTACAACAACTATATGCAAATGGAGGAGTACCTTTAATTGGAGCTATTGCAATTGTTTTAGGTGATAACATTGGTACTACTGTTACATCTGTAATGGCTTCTATTGGTGGATCATCTCAAGCTAGAAGAACAGCTTTAATTCATGTTATGTTTAATACTATTGGTACTGTTGTTTTCTTTATTTTGATTAAACCATATACAAATCTAATAACGTGGTTGGCTCAAATTATAGGCATTCATGCATACGAAACTAATAAATTTACAATTTCATTATCTCATATAGGGTTTAATTTAATTAATGTGTTCATACTATATTTCTTTATTAAACAATTGGTTTGGTTAGTTACTAAAATTATTCCTAGTAAAGAAGAAATATTATCTGATGAAATCATATTAAATGAAACTTTGGTTAAAGAATCACCTGATTTAGCATTAGAAAATGTTAAAAACGCTATTTTGAATATGGGTAATGTATCTAAAGGAATGTTAGAATTTGTATATAATTATGCGTTTGAAAAAGATAATAAAGATTTTGAAATGGCTATGGCATGTGAAGAATTACTTGATTCTATGGATGATAAGATTCACAATTATCTTGTAAAAATCGGAGCTCAAGACTTAATTGATAGACAAATTCAACTTGTAGCTAAGGACATTGACACAATTACTGATCTTGAAAGAATTGGGGACCATTTAAATAATTTAGCTGAGTTCTTTGAAATGAGACATGAGAAAAAAATGATTTTACATGATGAAGCTAAGAAAGAATTAGAAAAATTATTTGACATAGTTCGTCAAACATTAGATCAATCTATAACATCTTATATTACAATGGACAAAAAACTAGCTTTAGAAGTTAATGAAAGAGAAGACAAACTTGATAGGCTAGTTAAGAGATATAGAAAAAACCATATCAATCGCATTAACGATAAAGAAAATACAGAAACTGAAGCAGGATTCTATGTAGATATTTTATCTAATTTAGAGCGTATTGGAGATCATTGTAATAATATGGTTATTAATGTTTTAACAGATGATTTCACACATGATGATCAATACTATTAATAATTAAAATAGTTTTAGAAAAAGATACTTGTATTATTTATAACTTTAATATATAATATGTAAAGCAAAAAAGAGACATTTATAGATTTTCAAAAAAGATATGAATTTATAGAATGGATGGTAATAATGACAAAAAGAAAAAATATGTCTATTATGGAACTTGCTTATCAAATTCTTGACGAAGAAGGAAAAGCATTATCTTTTATCGAACTTTATGATAAAATCTGTGCAGAAAAAGAAATAAGCGAAGAAGAAAAATTAGAAAATATTTCACAGATATATACAGATTTCATCACTTCCGGTAAATTTATATATGTTGGAGATGATGAATGGGATATAAAAGGCAGACAAATAATAGAATTATGGGATAAAGATGGGGCTTACTATGATGAATATCCTGATTATGAAGAAGAATTAAGTCTTTATGATGGAGGAAAAGAGGTTGATGAATATTCTATTCCTAATTTTGATGAAGAGGAAGATGAAGAAGAAAGCCAATATGAAGATGACTTTGATGAAGAAGATATCATAGACGATGATTCTAAATATGATGATTTTGATGATAAAGAAGAAGATTATATAGAAGATGAAAAAGACTTACTCTTTGAAGAAGAATTAGAAGAAGAAGTAGAAGATTTTGATGAAGACGAGGAAGAAGAAGAATTTAACGACGAAGAGTATAACGAATATATGGACGATTACGAAGAAATGTATGAAGATTGATAGTTTTAATGATTGAAATTAGCTTGATTATTTGATATAATCTTAAAGAGCCACAAAAAAAGGGTTCTCCAAAAGGAGAGCCCTTTTTAATTTGTTTAAGGGGGATATAATGAAAAACACAAAATATATTTTTGTGACTGGAGGAGTTGTATCTAGTCTTGGGAAAGGGATAGCTGCAGCGTCTCTAGGAAGATTGCTTAAAAATAAAGGATATAAAGTATTTATGGTTAAATTTGATCCATATATAAATGTTGACCCAGGAACAATGTCTCCATATCAACATGGAGAAGTTTTTGTGACCAACGATGGTGGAGAAACTGATTTAGATTTAGGACATTATGAAAGATTTATTGATGAAAATCTTTCAAAAGATTCTTCAATTACAACTGGTAAAATATATCAATCCGTAATAAATAAAGAAAGAAAAGGTGAATATTTAGGAGCTACAGTGCAGGTCATTCCTCATATAACTGATGAAATTAAATCACGATTACTACAATTAGGCGAGAAAACGGAATGTGATGTATTGATTACAGAAATAGGTGGGACTGTTGGAGATATAGAATCTCTTCCTTTTCTAGAGGCTATTAGACAAATGAGAAGGGATTTAGGAGCACAAAATACTATGTATATTCATAATACCTTAGTTCCTTATCTTGAAACTACAGGAGAATTAAAAACAAAACCTACTCAACATAGTGTAAAAGAATTAAGATCACTAGGAATTATTCCAGATGTGATTATACTTAGAACACATAAATCAATCAGCGATGTAATTCGTGAAAAAATAGCTTTGTTCTGTGATGTTGGAAAAGAAGCTGTGATAGAATGTATAGATGTAGATATTTTATATGAAGTTATGATTAATCTTAAAAAAGAACATCTTGATGATTTAGTTTGTAATCATCTTAATTTACCTAATCCAGAAAGTAATATTAAAGTTTTTTTAGATTTAATTAACAAAATAAAGAATTTAAGGTCGTCAATTAATATCTCTATTGTTGGGAAATATATTAATTTACATGATGCATATCTTTCAGTAAGCGAGGCGTTAAACCATGCTGGATATAAAAATAATGTTAAAATAAATATAAATTGGATAGAT
>JAOZSU010000143.1:0-3709 GCA_029939475.1 Mycoplasmatota bacterium
ACTAATTTATCAGACTGTGCTCTTAATGCTCTTACAGCTGGTCCTTTTGATTTATTCAACATTTTCATTTGCAAGCATGTTTTATCAGTGTTTTTTCCCATTTCACCGCCTAAGGCATCTATTTCTCTAACTAATGTTCCTTTTGCGGGGCCACCAATAGACGGGTTACACGGCATAAAAGAAACCGTTTCAAGGTTTCCAGTTACTAATAAAGTCATTTTATTTCTTCTCGCTGCGGCTAAAGCAGCTTCAACTCCAGCATGGCCTCCACCAACAACAATTACATCATACATTTTATCACTTGCCTTCTGCTATATATCTTTTTAAATAAATATCTTAAAATTATATTAAACTATAATATTTTAATGCATTCATCAGCCCATAATTATTTACATCAGTTGTAATATATTCAGCTTTATCTTTTAATTCTTGACTAGCGTTTCCCATAGCTATTCCATGTCCTACAGCCTTAATCATGGATATATCATTATACCCATCTCCAATTGCAAATACATCATTCATTTCATAGCCTAAATGATCAACTAATGCTCTTATTCCATCAGCTTTTAAATCTCCTTTTAAATTAACATCATATCCAAATTTATTTGAAGAATTAAACTGTAATTCAGGTAATTTTTTACGCATATCATCAATTTTATCTGAATCAAAGACAATCATAGAAAATACATTTCGATTGGGATAATAATTACGATCTATATCAGGTTTATCTATTTTAAATATATCACAAAATTTATCCGGAATGTCTGTATCTTTACGATATGCCACATATTTATCATCATATTCAATTACTAAATCGATATTCTCGCTATCAGAATATTCCATAGCTCGTTTAACATATTCACTAGGAATATAACGTTCAAAAATGATATTACCTTTTACTTGAACATGTCCTCCATTAGCTAAAACTAAATAATCAACTCCTAATAAAGAATCATAATTATTTAACAATAAAGGACTTCTTCCGGTAGCTATAGCTATTTCATGATTATTTTTTTTCAATAATTCTATACTTTCAATAACTCCTTTAACAGGTTTACCTTCATGCAAAACGGTACCATCTAAATCTAAACAAATTAAAGCCATTACTATCCTCCTATTTAAAAGAATCTCAACCGAAGCATCTCCACCCACATAAACACCTTACTTAAGGCTGCTTCTGTCAAGATCTGACCTGGTTCGTGGGCATCTATTGAGTGAAGATGATTCGTTTGAGATTCTATCAAATATTATAACATATTCAATTTCTTTTTCAATTCTTTTTGTTTCGAAGTGTTTTAAAAAATTCTTTTAATATTTTATTAGATTCTGAAGCTAAAACCCCCGATATAACTTCTGTCTTATGATTAAGTGTTAAAGAAAAAACATTGGTTTTTGATTGATGTGCCCCAAACTTTGGTTCAGAAGCTCCATAAATCAATCTTTTGATTCGTGAATTAATAATAGCTCCAGAACACATAATACATGGCTCTAAAGTTACATATAAATCACAATTTTCTAATCTCCAGCTACCTAATTTTTTAGAAGCTTTTTTTATCGCAAGCATTTCTGCGTGAGCCTGAACATTTTGTTTAGATTCAACTAAATTATGAGCTCTTGCGATGATTTTGTTATCTTTTACAATAACGCATCCTACTGGAACTTCTAATTTATCTTTAGCCTTTTTAGCTTCTAATAATGCTTGGTACATATAATATTCTTTAGTGTTTTTTTCGTATTTCATATTTAACTGGTTTTCCTGGAACCTCATGGCAATCTCTACAACGCGCTTCATAAGAATCCTTCGCCCCTACTAAAATAATAGGGTCATCATAATTAGCTGGACGTCCATCAATTATTCTTTGCGTCCTTGTTGCAGGAGTATGACATTTAACACAAATCGCCGATAATTTAGTTACATATTCAGCTAATGCAAGTAATTTAGGCATAAAAGAAAATGGTTCTCCTCTAAAATCGCGATCTAATCCAGAAACTATTACTCTTTTACCTTGATCAGCTAAATATTCACAAATATCTACAACTTCTTCATCCAGAAATTGTATTTCGTCTATCGCTACAACATCAGTATCTTCTCGAATATATTGCATAATATCACTAGCTTTTGATATTGAAATTGATCTTGTACGATTATTATTATGCGAAACAACTTCATTTTCTGCATAACGATTATCTATTGCTGGTTTAAAAACAACAATATTTCTATTTGCATACTCTAATCTTTTGATTCTCCTAATCAATTCTTCAGTTTTTCCAGCGAACATAGGCCCGGTAATGACTTCAATCCAACCATCTTTTTGTATTAAATACATAATCCAGCTCCTTACGAAAACTATTATAACAAAAAAGCGTTAAAAAAAGCCAAACTTTTTTGGCTTTTTAATTATTTTCTTCTTCTTTAATACCATATTTTTTATTGAACTTGTCAATTCTACCAGCAATAGTAGTAAATTTTTGTTTTCCAGTATAAAATGGATGGCAATTTGAACATGTATCAACATGAATTTCTTTTTGTGTTGATCCTACTTCAAATGTATTTCCACAAGTTGAACAAGTAACAGTAACTCTATAGTATTTTGGATGTATATTTTTCTTCATATTCGTCTCCTTCTGCCATGATTATTTTTTTATCATAGTAAGTCTATATTATATAGCAAACGTATTATATCAAACAATATTTTAAAATGCAAGAAAAAAATATATGAAATGAATTTATTATAATGATATAATAAGCATATATATTGTTTTAGGAGTTAATAATGGATAATTTTAATAAAAAAGTATTAAATTTACATAAAAAGAATATTGGTAAACTTGATGTTTTACCTAATATTCCATTAGAAACGCAATTAGATTTAAGTATGGCTTATACACCAGGTGTTGCTATTCCTTGTCTTGATATTGTTGAAGATAACTCTAAAGCTTTAGAATTAACGCTAAAAGGTAAAACAGTTGCGATTGTTACTGATGGATCAGCTGTATTGGGATTAGGCAATATCGGTCCTTTAGCTGCTTTACCTGTAATGGAAGGAAAAAGCGCATTGCTTTACCATTATTCTGGGATTCAAGCTTTTCCAATTTGTTTAAACACACAAAATCCTGATGAAATTATTAAAACCGTAATCAATATATCTCCTGTTTTTGCGGCCATTATGTTGGAAGATATCAAATCTCCAAATTGTGTATATATTGAAAAAGAATTACAAAAAGCTCTTGATATTCCGGTATTTCATGATGATCAACATGGAACCGCTATTGTTGTTGGAGCTGCTTTAAAAAATGCAGCTAAGCTTTTAAATTTAAAATTAGAAACACTAAATGTTGTTGTTTGTGGCACGGGTGCGGCTGGCAGTGCAATTATTAAAATGTTAAATAAAATCGGCATAAAAAAAATACATGCGATTAATGAAAATGGAGTATTAAATAAAAATAATTTTGATCAATTAAATTCAGTTGAAAAAGAAATAATAATTAATAAAATGATTTTATCTCCTAAAAACGATAATTTGACTCTTAAAGATATAATTAAAAATAAGGATGTTTTTATTGGTGTTAGCACTAAAGATATCTTAACAGAGGATATGGTTAAATCTATGTCTGAGAATAAAATTATATTTGCACTTGCAAATCCTAACCCCGAAATAAAACCTGAATCAGCTAAAAAGGCAGGTGCTAGAATTATTGGAACTGGTAG
>JAOZSU010000144.1:0-3694 GCA_029939475.1 Mycoplasmatota bacterium
TGGTTATTTGGATTAAATTCATCATAAATGTAGTAAGAAGAACTTGTGTTCGCTCCAATAACACCATGAAGTTTTACTGAATTCTTTTGAAATGTAAACACATCATTATTTAATTCGGTATAACTTGCATTTGCTAAATATGGTGGAAAATGTAGCATATTCCAGTAAGTTCTGCTGGATGAATCTATTGTCTCTATTTGATCATAAATTAAGAAATGCGAATCTATTCTATAGAAATTCCGAGCAACGTCGACAGAATCATAATAATTCAATTCTATTTTTAACCTATCTATATCTTGAAAACTAAATCCATAATTTTTATATGCGGGGCTTTGACAAACAGGGTTTGTGTGATTCGTATGATCAGGTAAAGGTTTAGGTTCATAACCTGTAAAAGTATTTACACCTAAAGAATCATACCAGAAATCCTTGTACAACTCATCATACTCACCTAGGCTATCAGGTGAAACAACGATCATATTATGTGCATATGGTGACCAAACCCATTCTCTAAGTGTCCATTTATATCCTGGATTAATAAGTAATTCTTCTTCTTTAAAGAAAAGGGAATAACTTGTTTGATCAGCATGGTCATGATGTCCCATTGAATTTTCATAGAGAACATATAATGCTGGTCCTTCTTCTAAATCTGATACTGAAGTAATTTCATCCCGTAATATAGCAAATTCTTCATCGGAATAGAAACCATTGCTATAGTTACTTGGAACGCTAAAATTATCATCAACTTTTATAGATGAATCAGGATTGTAACATGGGACAACAAGGTGATATGATGGTGTATTAATACTAGTAAACTCATAAGGCAAATAACCCGTATAAGAACTCAATGCATTTTTGATGTACCAACCAACTAAATTTATAGTAGAAGTATTATTTGTATTATGATAGAAGAATTCAGCTAATCCGAGAATTATAGTGCGTTTATATCGCCAACAGTCATCATATGGTAACCAATATAAACTTGGAGTAAGCATAGTTGCTGCATGTTCAACTGCCCCTGTTACATACTGATTATTGAAGTAATTGGTTGCTCCATTTGATAATCTCTTATAGGCAGTAAAAAACATTGTAAGATCTTGATAGGTCGTATTCTGATATCCCAATCCCGAATTATAAGCACCAGAACTTTGATGACTTAATGCAAGTAAGCCCGTTTCACCAAAGTAATTATGCACTTTAAACTCATCATCAACTAATTCCAGCATTGTGGGAATTCTAGTTGAGTTATTTCCAATAGCCATAAATGTAGAATCTTCCATAAGTACAAGAGCTGAATAGCCTAAGCCTGCAAGGTGTCTTAAACGCATTTGCATTACACAACTTTGTGGGTATATTGTTGTGCCTGAAGGAAATCCCCAAACTGTAAGTGTGTTAGGAGGATAATAGGGTAAATCCTCAAATATATCAGCTACATATGTGGTTAATGCGTCTAATTTAGCTAGCATATCTGCATGATCTGATTGACTTATAATCGAGTCTGGAGCATAGAATAGCCAATCAACAGCTCTAACTAAAAAATTGTATTCATATGCTAAAGCATGACCACGTTTTGCTTTATCAATAGTATCATCTGAACAGAAATTTATCAATGCTTGAACATTTAAGCTTTGAATTGAATCATTAGCATCTGTAATATCAATTAATTGTACTCCATAAACATCATGTACATTAGGAAATGCCCCATGGTATGCTTTTTCAGAAATTATCTGTATATCCACAGGGCTTTCGTATCTTTCGATACCATCTACTAAATCGTAACTGCTTCCATCGTCAAAATTGCGATTAAAAGCTCTAGCTATTAATGGCTCTGCATAAGAACTATTTGGGAAACTATCTGGATTGCATGCTTCTCTAATCTTCTGCAGTGTAAGTGAATCTATACTGGCTGTTTTTTGGATAATAAACTGACCTTGAATGTGCATACTTAATGATAGTAGTATTAATAATGTAAGAAATCTAAGTTTCATTTTTTTCTCCTTTTGTCTGATATAAAAAGAGAAGTCCAGATTTTACTTGCTAATTCCCCTCAATAATAATAATTTATATTCTGAGTGGGGGATGATCAAATTCCAGTTTGGCTGACCGGGTTAATCTGAACTCACTCAATTTTATTTCAGTAATAACATTTTTTTAGGTTTACTTACAACTTCATTTGATTTAATACGATAGTAGTAAATACTAGACGAAACCTGTTTATGAGTATGGTTTGTACTATCCCATACAACCGAAGTTTGATTATTGGTCAATGAAAACTGTTTTATTAAATTACCCTTGATATTAAAGATCTCTAAAATCGGGTTTTCGAAATTCTCCTGCAATTCAAAGCTGATCGTCGTTTCAGGATTGAATGGATTAGGAAAGTTGCTTAACTGGATTTGATTGGTTCCGATAATATAATCGTGAATAGATGTATAATTCCCCTCTCCATCGAATTTAGTGAGTACCAGATTATCATCTCCTGTTACACTTATAACCGCAAAGTTACTATCAGCTGTTTTCTTTAAAACATCTACTCCCTTGCCATACCATTTTTTCTCGAATTGCCAGCTGAAATTGCCCTCATAATCAATACAGTTAATATCATAATCTCCTTCTGTTCGACCTGTAAAGAAGATATTGCTATCATTAAATACTAAAGAAATTGGATATCTGTATTCATATGATTCAGACAAATTGAATTGATAACTATCATATACATCTCCATTTGAGGTAATTTCTTTTATGAAAATATCGTATAATATTTTTATGTAACCAATATAAAATCTATCATTAGCATTCTGCTCTGATATTGTGATTTTTGCATTATGAGTAGCACTCTCACCCAATTGCGATTGCCAGATGATATTACCTTCACTATCCAATTTGATACAAAATGGTGTATCATATGTTATGGCTGTAATTATCGGATTATCATCTGGATCTAATTCTAAGTCATAAGCAATCATATAGTCATAAGGTTTTGTCCATAATGTATCACCTAGAGTATTGAATTTTACAACCTCCATGCAGTCAGGTGATTCATCGATTTTGAATTTACCAACTGCGAAATAATCTCCATCTGATGTTTGTTTTATACTACTTAGAAAATCAAGTTTACCTGGCCAAGTAGGATCTCTTATAATCTTAACCCAATTGTAATCTCCATTACTTGCTAGATTTATAAGAAACGAACGATGAATTGGTCCATTAATATCACATGCTAGTGGAATCACATACTCATTATTGCTATTTATCACAAAACCTCTGCCAAAGTTAATATCTGCTAACGCTGTATTATAGAATGACATACTCGGATCATAAGATAATAACTTAATCCATTCAATTTCGCCAAACTGATTAACTTTTAACAAACATACACCATGATAAAGAACCGTTTGAACATCTAATGCTAACTCCATTAATACAGCATATCCTCCATCAGAAGTTATTTGCAAACATCTTGGCTCTAACTCATGAACTGAAACTTCATAACCTGTTTGTAATTGAAAGTATTCATCAAAGTTATAACTTTGTTCCCATATTTCTTGGCAATTTAGAAATGAATATAGGAAGATGAAGATTGAGAATAGTATTGAAACTGAAAATGCTTTTCGATTCATGATTAACCTCCATTCAATTTTTGACATTTTCATTAAACAATCTTTCAAATTAAAACTTTTTTAATCAATCCTTT
>JAOZSU010000145.1:0-3691 GCA_029939475.1 Mycoplasmatota bacterium
AAAAGCTTCTTGCAAGTTCTTTTCTGTTTTACTTCCTTTTAATTTCATTTTTTTATCCTTTTTTTAATCACCAAATGTGATTCCGATATCTCTAGCAGCTCTTACAAGATGTCCATGAGGATTTACAATTCTCGCTCCACCAGCACTTGTTTGTCCGGTTTGCCCAGCACCAACAACTTCTTCAATTCTAACAGAATCCATGCGATCATTTTTAATAACGACCATTCTGCCAAATTCATTATCAGCTATCATTTTAACAGCATGAGCACCGTATTGTGTGCTTAATACTCTGTCAAATGTGTTTGTAACTCCTCCTCTTTGAATATATCCTAATTGAGTAACTCTTATATCTTGTCCAGTAACTGGTTTAATTATTTTTCTTAAATCTGCAGCTAATTGTCTACCAATTCCACCTAATTTAACTGAATCCGGACTGTCTTCATCAATATCTTTAATAGTTACAGTTCCACCTATAGGTTTAGCTCCTTCTGATACACAGATTATAGTAAATTTTGACCCGCGGTTATAGCGATCAAAAATCGTCTGCGCTACTGAATTTATATCATAAGGTATTTCTGGAATCAAAATAACATCAGCTGATCCAGCAATTCCGCCTTCTAAAGCTAACCAACCAGCATTTCTACCCATAACTTCTAAAATCATAACACGATCATGTGAATATGCAGTTGTATGCAAAGCGTCCAAGCTTAACATAATGTGGTCTAAAGCTGTTCTATATCCAAATGTTATCTCAGTTGCTGGAACATCATTATCAATTGTTTTAGGAATACCGACAATATTGACACCTTTTCTTGCAAAGTCTCTAGCAGAAGTTAAAGTTCCATCTCCACCAATAATTACTAAAACATCAATATTGTGTTTCTTTAGATTAGCAATAGCTACATCGGAAACATCTTTATATATTACATTACCTTTTTCATCTTTCATCTTATATTTAAATAAGTTGTCTTTACTAGACATTTTTAAGATGGTTCCACCTTGATGGAATATGCCTGATACTGATTTTAAATCTAATTTAATATAGTCATCCATATATAATCCATGATAACCACCTTTAAAACCAATAACTTCATAATTATATTTTAATATCGCTGCCTTAACTATTGCTCTAATAACTGCGTTCAGTCCAGAACAGTCTCCTCCTCCGGTAAGTAATGCTATTCTTTTTATTTTTTTTATCATAATTCATTCACCTTTTTCCTAAAAATTAACAGGGTTATTCTACCATTTTTAGCCATAAAAATCAAACTATTTATACTTAATTTATGTTTTCTTTTTTATATCTTAATTGACCACAAGCAGCGTCTATATCAGATCCTTGTTCTCTTCTCAATGTAGCGTTTATTCCTCTTTTTATTAACTGTGAATAAAAGCGAGATGCTCTTAAATTATCAGTTTTTTCGTATTGAAATTCGTTTACAGGGTTATAAGGAATTAAATTAACATAGGCATTAATTCCTCGAATAAGATCACTCAGTTCATTAGCTTGTTCTACGGAATCATTTATACCATTTAAAAGAATATATTCAAAAGTAATTCTTCTCTTAGTTATTTCATAATAATCCTTACAAGCTTTAATCAAATTTTTTAAAGGATATGATTTGTTGATTGGCATTATTGAACTGCGCAAATTATCATTAGCTGCGTGTAAAGATATCGCAAGATTTGTTTTAATGGGTTCCTTTGCATATTCATATATCTTAGGAATAATTCCACAAGTAGAAACCGTAATATGTCTTGAGCCAATTTGTAAACCATGTTTGTAATTAATAATGCGAATGAAGTCCATTACATTATCGTAATTGTCAAATGGTTCACCTGTTCCCATAACTACAACATGACTAATTCTGATACCTAAATGGTTTTCAACTGTAGTGATCTGGGAAACTAATTCGAATACTTCTAGGTCTCTTGCTTTTTTTATTAAACCTGATGCGCAGAAACTGCAACCCATATTACAACCAACTTGAGATGTGACACATAGACTTTTACCGTAATTATATGTCATAAGAACAGTTTCAATTAAACTTCCATCTTCTAATTTAAATAGAAATTTGAATGTTCCATCGCTTGATTTTTGCACAGTATTTATTTCTAAATCTTTTATCTCTATTGTTTCTTTTAAATCTTCACGCAAGGGTTTACTAATATTGGTCATTTTATCATAATCAAAAACTTTTTGTTCATATACCCATTTATATAATTGCTCTGCGGAAAATCCCTTATATCCTTTTTTAATCAATATACCTTTTAATTTGTCAATTGTTAAATCATAAAATTTTAACATAGTTTTCCTTCTTTTATATAATTTACTATGATTATATCATAATATAAGAAATTAATCTTTACAAAAATCAAGGTCACCCTAGGTGACCTATCTAAGTTTTGCTTGAAGTGTTTTATCAAGATGTTTTAAAATCCTTGATATAATTGTATCCACTTCTTGGCTTTCTAATGTTTTATCTGGATTTTGTAAGGTCAATTTTAAGGCAATGGACTTTTTGCTTTCTTCAATTTTATTTCCCTGATAAAAATCAAAAATAAATACATCAGTCAATGCTTTCTTTCCTGCTATTTTAACTTCTTTTATTATTTTTTCTGCATCTATATCCTTATCAACTACTATGGCTATGTCTCTTGTGACACTAGGGTGTTTTAAAATTGGTTTCATAACTAAATCTAAATTATAGTTATTAGATATAATATCAAAGTTTAGTTCAAAAACAAAGGTTTTATCAACACCCATATTGTATTCTTTTTGAGGATGAAGTTTTCCAATGAACCCTACATATTCTTCACCAATATAAACGTCAGCTGTCATTCCTGGATGCATTGATTTAACTGGCTTTTCTGATTTTATTATCCTATAATCTTCAATATTTAATTTTTTAAATAATCCTTCAATTATACCCTTTAATAAATAGAAATCAGCTGTTTCTTTTTTCCCTTGCCAAAGAGTAGATGAATTTATTCCATATATTAATCCACTCAATAATTCTATTTCTTCATTTTCAAAATATGAACGACCGAGTTCAAATAAGTAAACATCTTCATTTTTATGTGATACATTATACTTCAATAATTTAAGTAATGAAGGTACTAAAGAATGTCTCAAAACATTTCTATCTTTGTTTATTGGATTTAAAATGGAAATAGTTTTTAAATCAGTTTTATCAAATTCAATTGCTTCATTTTTATTTACTAAAGAATAACTAATTGTTTCATTAAATCCCTTATTTACAAAATACTCTCTAACGGTTCTTCTCAATCTTTGTTTTTTTGATAGATATCCCGAAGTTGGCGTTTTAGGCAAAGTTACAGGAATCTTATCATAACCAAAAATTCGTACTATTTCTTCAATTATATCTTGATATCCATATACATTTTGTCTTCTTGTAGGTACCAAAATATAGAATATATCATTATGTAACTTATAATCAAAACGAAGGCGTTTTAATATCTTTTCAACTTCATTAATTGAAAAAGTATAACCTGTTACTTTATTAAGCACATCAAGAGATAATTCAATTTCTTTTGGTTTTTTATTTGTTTTATCAAAGAAACTATATTCACCCAACACTTCACCTTCAGCTAGTTTAATAAATAATTCACACTCAAAGTCAAGTGCTTTTTTAATTTTATTATGATCAACTCCGCGTTCAAAACGAGT
>JAOZSU010000146.1:0-3646 GCA_029939475.1 Mycoplasmatota bacterium
TTATGAGTAAAAGATTATAGTAAGATACTTTGGAGGTATTTTTATATGGGAAGAAGTAAGATATATTTTATATAAAAGCTTCCTTAAATATACGCAAAAAGGCACGATTTGTGCCTTTTTATGTTTTAAAATAAATTAACTTATAAATCTAATCAGATTTTTATCTTTTTAAATATTCTTCACAAATATCAATAAAATATTTATGAACTGTTAAATTACTAGTTAACTCTGGATGAAACGCAGTTACTAATTGATTGTTTTCTCTAGCAGCTATTATCTTATTATCATGAACTGAAAGAATTTCAACGTCCTTACCTGTTTTTTCAATAAAAGGTGCTCTAATAAATACAAAAGGAACATTATTTATTCCATTAAATGAACCTACTGTTTTAAAACTTCCGAGTTGACGTCCATATGCATTTTTAACCGCAGTTATATTCATCGTTTGTAAATATGGATTACTGTGGTTTTTTACTTCTTTTGCGAGTAACAATAAACCTGCACAAGTTCCAAATACAGGAAGTCCTGATTCAATTTTATTTCTTACAATATCAAGCATTTCTAAGTCTACTAATAATTTATACATTGTGGTTGATTCCCCACCTGGAAGAATCAAACCATCCATTGATTTATTTAAATCTTTCTTTTGTCTTATTTCAAAAACATCAACATTTAGCGCTTTTAACATATTTGCGTGTTCTATAAAAGCTCCTTGAAGTGCTAAAATACCTATTTGCATAAATTATTCTCCGCGTTCTCTCATTAAAAGTTCTATCTCTTCTTCATTAATTCCAACCATAGCTTCGCCTAAGTCTTCGCTAATTTCAGCTAATACTTTAGGATCTTTATAATTAGTTACTGCTTTAACAATAGCTTGAGCTCTCTTCTCAGGATTCCCTGATTTAAAAATACCTGAACCTACAAATACTCCTTCAGCTCCCAGTTGCATCATAAGTGCCGCATCTGCAGGAGTAGCTACACCACCAGCTGCGAAGTTTACTACAGGAAGTTTCTTAAAATCATGAACATATTTAACTAAATCATAAGATACCTGTAATTCTTTTGCTTTATTAAATAATTCATCTTCTCTTAAAGATGCCACATTTCTAATTTCAGCTTGGATTAAACGCATATGTTTTACCGCTTGAATGACATCTCCTGTACCAGGTTCACCTTTAGTACGAATCATAGCTGCGCCTTCATCAATTCTTCTCAAAGCTTCTCCTAAGTTTTTCGCTCCGCAAACAAAAGGAACTTTAAATTCATGTTTATTTATATGATAGATATCATCTGCTGGAGATAAAACCTCAGATTCATCTATATAATCAATCTCTAAAGCTTCTAAAATCTGAGCCTCTACAAAATGTCCAATTCTAACTTTAGCCATTACAGGTATAGTCACAGCTTCTTGAATTTCTTTTATTAATAAAGGATCACTCATTCTAGAGACTCCACCAGCTGCACGGATATCAGCGGGAATTCTTTCTAAAGCCATAACTGCGCAAGCTCCAGCTTTTTCAGCTATTTTTGCTTGAGAAGCATTAGTCACATCCATAATTACTCCGCCCTTTAACATTTGAGCCAATTCTTTGTTTAATTCATAACGTTCGTTTTTCATAATATTTCCTCCTTCATCTTGACAAATCTAGTTACACACTATATTATACAGGTGAACTGGTATGTTTTAAATGGCCAGATTATAAAATATTAATAAGGTCAGATAGGAGAAACTATGATAACAATATTTTTTGATTCTAAATCCAAGATTCCTAAGTATGAACAGTTATATAGACATATAAAACAAGCTATAGAACAAAACGAATTAAAAGCTGATGAAAAACTACCTTCAAAAAGAAAATTGGCTCAACACTTAAAGTTAAGTGTAGTTACAGTAGAAACTGCATATAATCAATTGATTGCGGAAGGGTACATTAAATCAATCCCAAAATCAGGATTTTATGTTTTGCCATATGTTATGTTAAATCCAATAAGTAAAAAACAGTATGAATTATCAAAACCATTGAGAAAACTCAAATCATCTTATAGAGTAGATTTTAAAACAAACAAGGTTGATGTTATTAATTTTCCCTATGAAAAATTAGCTAAAATCGAAAGAGAAGTAATGTTGGATAGCTATCCAAATATGATTAATACAAGCGATTATTTAGGACTTTATTCTTTAAGAGAAAATATATCTAAAGTTTTATTTGAATATCGAGGAATTGAAACCAATCCAGAATCTATTGTAATAGGTTCTGGATCAGAACATTTGATTTCTTTAATTGTTTTATTACTAGGAAGAGAAAACATTTTTGGAGTAGAAGAACCTGGTTATCTAAAGAACTACCATCTATATCATGATTATGGAGCCAAGGCGAAAACAATTTCCTTAGATGATCAAGGAATAGATATTAAAGACATTGGTAATGCTAATGTTGTTCATGTAACTCCAAGCCATCAATTCCCTAGTGGAAAAGTAACCACAATATCAAGGAGAATGGAACTGTTAAACTGGGCTATGGGAAAAAAAGATAGATATATAATAGAAGATGATTACGATTCAGAATTTCGTTTCTCAGGAATTCCAATCCCAGCGATGAAGAGTTTGGATAAATTAGATCAAGTAATCTATATGAATTCCTTTTCAAAATCTCTTTCACCTTCTTTTAGGGTAAGCTTTATGGTTTTGCCTGATAAATTGATGAAAAAATACCATGAATCATATCCATACTTTACCTGTTCAGTTCCAGTCCAAACTCAATTAGTTCTAAAAGAATTTATCGAAAAAAAGGAATATGAAAAACATTTAAACAGAATGAAAATAATTTATCGTAATAAAAGAGATTTATTAATTGACCTATTACAATCATCTAGATTTAATGAACATATAGAAATTATAGGTGAAGAAAGTGGCTTGCATTTTTTATTAAAACTAAAAACTAATAACCGAGTTAATGTTTTTATTGAGTCAGCTAAAAAACGTGGAATTAGATTGTATGGAATACATGAATATTGTCTTGAAAAATCATCCGATATAAATGAAAAAATGCTAGTTTTAGGATATTCTCATTTAAAGGTTCGAGACATGAAATTCGCTATTAAAGAGTTAGAAATAGCTTGGGAAAAATTATTTTAATATTTACTAAAAATTTTTACTGTAATGTAAGCGTTTTTATGGTAAAATAATATTTGGAAAGTGGTGAAATAATGAGAATTAAAGAACATCCGATTTTATCTTTTGAAAAAAAGAAAGAAATTCATTTTACATTTAACGGTAAAGATTTAGTTGGATATGAAGGTGATACAATAGCCGCTGCCCTTCATGATAATGGTATAATGCATTTTTCTAACAGTATTAAACTAAAACGTCCAAGAGGTTTTTATTGTGCAATTGGAAATTGTGGTTCTTGTAATATGACAGTTGATGGAACTCCTAATGTTAAGACTTGTTTAACTCGTTTAGTTGAAGGAATGATTGTAGAATCAGAAGTTGATGAGGTATGGATAGATGATTAAACGGGATTTAGTAATTGTTGGGGCTGGGCCAGCTGGTCTCTCTGCGGCTAAAATTGTATTAGAAGCAGGTCTAAATGTTACTATAATTGAGAGAGCTCATGTTTTAGGAGGGCAATTAGTTAAACAAACT
>JAOZSU010000147.1:0-3616 GCA_029939475.1 Mycoplasmatota bacterium
TCTGCTTTTTGTAATTCCATAAATACGGTATTAGCTTTTAAATCCGGATATTTCTCAACTACAACGTTGATTCCTTGTGCAACTTGGTTTAATTCATTAAAAAACTTTTCTTTGTCTTTTAATGTTGCGTCTTTAGGAATACCTGAACGCCATTTAACAATCTTTTCAAGTGTTTCTGCTTCATGTTTAGCATATCCTTTTGTAGTTTGTAACATTTTGCTTAACATATCAAAACGTTTAGTTAATGCAACGTCAATTCCTGATTCTGCTTCTTGAACCTTTAATTCTAATTGACGCAATTGGTTCATAACTCCTATGTACCAAAAAATGATGATAACGAGTAATACTAGGATAACAATTCCTATTATACCGCCTGTATTTAATGTTAATAACATCTTTCTTTCCTCCTATTTTTTAAATAAATTGTTGTTTAATTTTAGTGTTACTATAAAATCTTTAATTACATATAAATCTTCTTTAAATTCCTCTATCATTGAATCATCTATCTTTTTAAACATCTTTAACTCAAATGTATCTCTATTATTATTTATCGCCACAAATAAATGTTCTCCATGAAATCTAAATCCAATACGTCCTGGATTTCTCCTTTCAATTTTATGGATGGCTTCCATAATATCAGGTGTTAAGATATAAAAAGCTGTAATTTCTTCTGATGAATATGTTTTAAATTTTTTATTAAAATCTATTGATTCTAACTTAACTCTTTTAAGACCACGGCTTCTTGGTGAACCACTTTCTAGAACATAAAGTGATCCAACAAAATCCTTATTGAAACTAAATCTAAATACTCTTCCGATGAAATAAGCAACATAATATACTCTTGTGCCATTTTTAGTGTGTTCTACATGTCTTTCTTCTAATTTAACATCTGAAGAAATAAATTCAACTCCATCTAATTCTCCACTCAAAAAATCTTCAGAGTGAAATCTGTCAGCTCTTTTTAAAAAGTCTGTATCATAAACCACCTGTGGAGATAACCCTTCATTTGGCTTATAATTAATTCCCGGTATAATTTCTTGAAACATTTTAGCTAAAATATCTTCTTTAAATGTTTTCTTAATTTTAGAAAAATTAGATGAACCAATAGCGATAAATATAAACCCTACCATGCCTATAATTATTCCAACTATAACTAAAGCATTTTCTGAGGCAGATCCAGCTAACCCTAATAAGACACCTACTACAATTACTATAGCTCCTATTATTACTTTTGATTCTGATTGTTTCTTCTGTTCATTAAATTTAGTAAGTTTATCTTCCATAACTTCTCCTCACTATTCTGAAAATTGAATTGAAGCTAACAAAGCTTTTTTCCAATTAGAATATAATTTCTTTCTTTCTTCTTCTTTCATATTTGGTTTATAAGTTGCGTCTACTATCCATTTTTCCTTAATTTGATTTTGTTTCCAATAACCAGTTGCGATTCCTGCAAGATAAGCAGCGCCTAAAGCAGTTGTTTCACTTATTTTGGGACGACTAATATTAGTGTTTAAAATATCACTTTGAAACTGCATTAAGAAATTATTCTGGCTAGCGCCTCCATCTACTTTTAATTGTTTTAACTTAATCATAGATTCTTCTTGCATTACATTTAAAACATCTTTTGTTTGATAAGCAATAGCTTCTAGTGCACTTCTTGCGATATGAGCTCTTTCACAGCCTCTAGTAAGTCCAAAGAAGCTTCCCCTTACATCTTCATTCCAATATGGAGTACCAAGTCCAACAAAAGCAGGCACGAAATATACTCCTAAATTATCTTCTACTGAATAAGCTAATGATTCTGTTTCACTTGCGTCTTTTATTATTTTAAGACCATCTCTTAACCACTGTATAGCTGAACCAGCAACGAAGATAGAACCTTCTAAGGCATAGTAAACTTTATTATTAATACCCCAAGCAATAGTAGTTAAAAGACCTGTATTTGAAGTTTTTGGTTCTAACCCTGTATTCATTAAAATAAAGCATCCAGTTCCATAGGTGTTTTTTACATCTCCTGGTTCAAAACAAGTTTGTCCAAACAAGGCAGCTTGTTGGTCACCTGCGATTCCTGAAATAGGGATTCTTTCTCCAAATATGGTTTTATCTGTATAAGCATTTATCCCAGATGAAGGCACTACTTTTGGTAAGATACTCTTTGGAACATCTAAAATATCAAGTAATTCTTCATCCCACTTTAAATCAAATATATTATATACTAAAGTTCTCGATGCATTAGAAAAATCTGTAATATGACTAGCCCCTTTAGTTAATTTCCAAATTAACCATGTGTCAATAGTCCCAAATCTAAGATATCCTTCCTTAGCTAATTCATAGGCGCCTTTAACTTTATCTAAAATCCATTTAATCTTTGTCCCAGAAAAATAAGTGTTTATTCTTAACCCAGTTTTTTTCTTAAATATATCAGAATAACCCTTATTAATCAAATCAACACAGATTTCACTACTTTGACTTGATTGCCATACCAAAGCATGATATATCGGTTTTCCTGTTCTAGCATCCCAAAGAACTGTGGTTTCTCTTTGGTTGGTTATTCCTATTGAATCAATATCTTTTAAAGATAGGTTAGCCTTTTCTAAAGCTTTATCTATACAATATTCTACTGATTCCCAGATTTCTTCCGCATCATGTTCAACGTACCCAGGTTTAGGAAAATACTGCTTGAACTCTTTATTAATAAAAGAAACAACTAAACCATCATGATTAAAAATTATTACTCGAGAGGAAGTTGTTCCTTGATCAATAGCTAAAATATATTTTTCCATTTTCATCACCTTTATTTATTATATCAAATATTGTTTTAAATTAAAACTAAAAATGATATAATCATAATATAAATATATAGGAGGAAATCATGGAAAAAATAGTATTAAAAGATTATCAAGATAATCCAATTCATGTATATATCTATAAGCCTGAAGGTGAAATCAAGGGCATTGTACATATAATTCATGGTGCTTCTGAACATTTTGCTAGATATGGATTATTCTGTGAGTTCTTAAGTAAACATGGTTATATAGCTATTGGTTCTGATTTATTAGGGCATGGATTATCTACTAAAACCTTAGATTATGTTCATTTCGCAGACAAAAATGGAGATATTTTAGCTTATGAATCTGTTCTTTTAGTTAAAGAATATATTGAAAAAGAATATCCAAACAAATTTAAATTTGTTTTAGGACATTAGATGGGAAGTTTTTTAGCTAGAAAATTAATTATCGATTTTCCTGATTCTTATAGAAAAGCGATTATTTCAGGTACTGCTTTTACACCTCAAATAGTTGTAAGTATGGGTTCTTTACTTATTAAAATTATTAGATTATTTAAAGGCCCTAACTATGTCTCTAAATTAATTCAAAATATGGCAATAGACGCTAATCCTAGAAAGATGCGTAAAGATGGAATTATCTCTGGAATCGATGAAGAATGGTTAACTAGAGACAAAGAAATTCAACAATATTATCATAATTCTAAGATGTGTGGTCAACCTTTTACTATACAAGCTAATCTAGATATGTTTAAATGGATGTCTTTCGTAAATAAGAAACGAAATATGAATGAAGGAAATAAAGAAATGCCAATTTACCTAATGTCTGGA
>JAOZSU010000148.1:0-3593 GCA_029939475.1 Mycoplasmatota bacterium
TTCCAGAAACATACATTATTTCTTCAATCGTGTTAAATTTGCCAAATTCAGTTCTATAATCAATTATTCTTTGCCCTAAAATATTACCTATTCCTGGTAAAGTAATCAATGTTTCAATATCAGCTGTATTAATATTTATTAAATCAGATTCTTGTTCTAGGATGGGTTCTTCATTATCATAAGAAGGTATATATATCTTAGCTCCTAAAACGAGTTTTATATCCCAATTTATCTTTGTTAAATCACAGTTTTCTGTTACTCCTTTAGCTTCATATATTAAATCCTCTAAATCATAAGTTTCTGGAATATAATATATTCCTGGACTATTTACTTCACCTGCTATTTCAACGTAAATCATTCTTGGATAAGTTTCTTTTTCTTCTAATTTAGGTATTATTATTGCATCTCAATCTTCAAGTTTTTCAGCGAGGTTTACTTCTTGTATGTCGGCTAAATCTGTTATGCCTCCGGCTTCTTCAATTAAATCTATTATTCTTGAATCTGGATATAAAGAATAAAGCCCAGGATTTTTAACCTCTCCTTTAATTTCAACTTCTATTTTAACTGGTTCTATATAATTAAATGAAGGAGTTGCCTTTTTTCCTACAGTGATTATCATTTCATCGGTGATTTTACTCGCTTTATTTATTGAATATTCATCAGCGTCTTTTGTGAATCCTCCAGCTAAATTCACAATATCTATAACTCTTAAATTCGGTTCTACTTTATAAACTCCAGGATACATTACTTCGCCTCTAATTTCTACATATATTAGTTCAATACTAGAGTTTTCTTCTCTTTCGGTTATTAAATCATTAGATAATTCTTGAGGAGTATTAGTATTTATTTCAAAAAATAGATCTTTGTTTGAAATAATTAAACCTACAAAACCTATGACAAGTATAATTACTCCAATATATTTTTTAAATTTTTCCATTATTCTCACCTCAATAAAATACTACCAAGGTTGATTTGTTTTTCTTCAAATATGTTATATTATTATAGAAACCAAAAAACTTGTTAGATTTACATTTTTTTTAATTAATAAAAAAAGAGGTATTATTTTAAAAAATACCTCTTTTATAATTTGTCTGTTAATTAAATATCCATATCATCTAGATGTTTTCTTAGAATATTAGCTGAATTATTAAGTTTTTCTAATTCTTCTTGATTTAATTTTAATTTAACAACGTGATGAACTCCATCTTTATTCAAAACTGCAGGTAGTCCAATATAAACATCTTTTTCTACTGCGTAAACTCCATCGTTTAAGACAGAAATTGGTAAGATACGGTTCTCGTTGTTTAAAATAGCTTGAGTAATTCTAACTAAGGCTATACCTATTGCATAATAGGTAGCTCCCTTTCTTTCAATTATTTCATAAGCTGCATTTTTTACATTATTATAAATTCTATCCATATCTTCAAATTCAATTTCATCCATGTCTTCAATAACATCAAGTATTGGTTTCGCGCCAATAAATGTATTTGACCAACATACAAATTCTGAGTCACCATGTTCTCCTAAAATATAGGCATGAACATTGCGAACTGATATATTAATTAATGAAGAAATTTCATAACGCAATCTAGCTGTATCTAAAGATGTACCAGAACCTATTACTCTACTAGATGGTAATTTTGATTCTTTCCATACTACGTAAGCTAAAATATCTACTGGATTAGTCGCAACTAAGAAAATACCATCAAATCCTGATTTCATAACTTCTTTTACAACTGATTTCATAATTTTAGCGTTTCTATTAAGTAAATGCAGTCTAGACTCTCCCTCTTTTTGATTTACCCCAGCAGTTATAACTACTAAATTAGCATCTTTACAGTCAGAATACTCTCCAGCATAAATTTTCATTTTTCTTGGAGAAAAAGCTAATCCATGGTTTAAATCCATAGATTCTCCTACAGCCTTGTTTTTGTTTATGTCTATTAAAACAAGTTCTTCTACTACGCCTTGGTTAACTAATGAATAAGCATAACTCATACCAACAAGACCTGTACCTATAATTACTACTTTACTTGATTGCATATTTACCACTCCCTTCTCTTATATTGTAACAGATAATAATTAAATACCAAAACGATATATATTAAAAAACCACAACTAAGTCTAGTTGTGGTTATTCTTCTTTATGTAAAACATAGATTGTGCGCTCAGGCATTTCTTTTTTATCTATTTGAGTAAACCCTACTTTTTTAAATATGCGTTCATATTCTTTAAAATCATGAGTAACTTCGTAGATAACAGATTCTTCTATTTCATCATCAACTTCAACCTTAATTGTATGAATTATACTGTGTTCTTTATCTCCTTTATGTGATTCCCAAGAAAAATGAAATTCTTCATCGACTTCCTTATATCCATCCAATGCATCTATATATTCAGCGCTTAAAACATCAAAGATGAAAATACCATTAGGTTTAAGTGAATTATAGATATTAGTGAATCCAAACTCTACATCTTCTAAATCAGTTAAATGATTTATTACATCCATAGCGGCAATAATATTATCAAATAAGAAATCAATGGGATCTAATAAATCATACAATGCAATTTCTAAATCAACGTTTTCTTCTTTAGCTCTTAAATTTACAATTTGTAACATCTCTTCTGATAGGTCTGTAGCTACAACTTTATATCCTGCTTTTGCAAGGTCAATAGATAGAGTTCCAGTTCCGCAACCAATATCTAAAACACTTCCAAAAGAAGTGTATTCATTAATTAATTTGATATATTCTTCATAAACATCTGTATCTATAAATGAATCATAAAAAGTAGCTAGTAAATCATATTCCATATTAATCCTCTAAGTCTATAGATATAGTCTTTCTTTCATAAAATATTTTTTCTATCTGATAGAATTCTCTATCTTCTTTATGCATTACATGAATAATAATTGAATGCAAATCAATTAAAATCCACCGTTTTGATTCCCAACCTTCAATATGGAAATCTAAATCATTAGGTAACACTTGTTTTATATGATTAATCGCAGCGTTTACTTGTCGTTCATTAGTTGCGCTCGAGATTATTTGATAATCATAATAAGGAGAATATCCCCTAAAATCATAGATAATAATATCTTGAAGCTTTAAGTCTTTTAATGCTTTATATACTTTTTTTAGAATGAGATCCATTCAATTCCTCCAATTTTTCTTGATAATATTTAATCGCTTCTTCTGTAAGGGGTGAAAACTCTTGTTTATTATTTAATAAATATTCCTTTGTGGCTAACATAATATTTAATACAGCTTCATCCAAATTTTTATAAGCCAATGTCTTAAATCTATCTATATCAAAGCTTCTTCCTTCTTCGATATAATCACTTACAAAAATAATTTTTTCTAGTTTTGACATTTTTGGTCTTCCAGTACAATGATACTTAATTGCGTTTAAAATATCTTTATTTTTTATTTTAAACTCTTTTTCCGCTAGTATTTTAGCCGTAAATGCGTGTAGACAAGCGATTGGTATTTCTGGCTTTAGATTACCTAATAATTTTATGTTTTCTTCATCACAGAACCCAAGATAACTACTAATATAGAATAAATTATTTTCTTTTTAATAATCATAATATC
>JAOZSU010000149.1:0-3562 GCA_029939475.1 Mycoplasmatota bacterium
CCACCATATCAAATTTTTTTTGTATTGCGAGATTCACAGCTATTTCTGTTTTACCAGATCCGTAATAGCCAGTTAAAAATGTTATATTTTTCATCATAAACATAATAAAAACACTTTTAATAAAGTGATTATACTTTTCCCCCTGTCAATAAGCATAATAAGTAATATTTTAAAACTAATGTTTTCTACAAAATAGTAGAAAACGCTTACAAAAACATTATAACATTTTTGCTTTAAAAAGAAAAGAAAAAAAACGTTGAAAATCAGTGAATATTGTCAATTTATTTTATTGTAAAAGAAAAAGAGAAGTGCTAAAATAACACTTCTCTATTTCTAGGATAAAATATGAAAAAATTATAGTTTAGCTTCATCAAGGGCATTTAACATATCTACTCTTTTTTGATGTCTTCCACCCTCGTATTTAGCCTCTAAAAAACTATCTACAATATCAAAGGCAAGTCCTGTCCCTACAACTCTAGCTCCAAAACATAAAACATTAGCTTGATTATGGCGTCTGCTGGCAGCTGCGCTATATGGTTCACTACAAGCTACTGCTCTGATACCTCTATGTTTATTAGCGGCGATACTCATTCCAATTCCAGTACCACAGATTAAAATACCATATCTTACTTCTTTACTCTGTACGAGTTTAGAAACTTTATCTGCGTAAATTGGGTAATCAGTTCTTTCATTTGAGTAAGTTCCTACATCGATTACTTCGATTTCTAATTCTTTTAAGTGTTCTATTACAGCGTTCTTTAATTCAAAAGCTGCGTGATCACAACCTATTGCTATATTCATTTGTTTCTCCTTCATTTATTATTAATGATGCTCCCAAAATACTCGAAATTGGAGAATCATCCACAAAATATATTTTTATTTGTTTTCTAATATTATCTGTTCTTAATTGTTTTAATAAACCTTCTTCAATGTATTTCTTAGGGAAGTTTAACATATTAGTTACACCTCCACCGATTATTATAGTTGTAATATCTAAAATATTTATTTCAATTGCCATAACCATAATAAAATTATCAATAAATTCTTTAATCTTTGGATGAAGACTATATTTAACAAATAATTGATTAAATTCGCAGTTTAGTTTTTCTGAATCATAGATTTCTGTTAAAGCTTTACCAGAAATCATTGTCTCAGCACATCCTATTTTACCACATGAACATCTTCTAGTATTCCCAATAATAGGAATATGTCCAAGCTCAGCTGCATACCCATGTTCACCCTTGATAATATTCCCATTCATTTTAATGGCATTTCCAAGCCCTGTACCAAGATAAAATCCCAATATATTTTTTTCATTACTAAGATTTAAACGATTTATATCATTGGAAAACAATAAATAAACATCGCGGTTAATTATACACTTTGTCTTAGTTAGTTTATATATTTCATCATCTAAATTTCTTATTTCTAACAGTTTCACATTGGGAACAGATATAATCTTATTTTTATATACAACTCCTGGTATTCCTATAGAAATACTATCAATATCTTTAAATTTATAAAATACATCTTTTACAAAGTTTGGAAAATCTAAGATATCTTTAGTATATACCTTTTTAACATGAATTACGGATTTATTTTCCACAATTCCATATCTTGTGAAAGTCCCACCTATATCTATTCCTAATACTCTAGACATGAATATCCTCGAAGTATTTATATATTTTTTTATAGGAACTTTCTAAATCTTTTTCATTAAATAAATAAGAACCTAGTACAAATACATCTGTACCATTTTTATAATAGGGTAGGAATGTTTCTCTATTATTTGAACCATCTACTTCAATAAGGAAATCTAGATTATTTTCTTTTCTATAATCAAATACTTCTTTGATCTTTTCAATGGTTTCAGGTATTACTTTTTGTCCAGCAAATCCAGGTTCTACTGTCATAACTGTTAGTTTATCGATATTTTTTTGATAATGTTTAACACACTCAAGTCCCATAAAAGGACTAAGCGCAATACCAAATTTAATGTTATTTGATTTGATTTTATTAATCAATTGAAAAACATTGCGTTCAATTGTTTTAGGATGGAAGGTTAAATAATCAACCTTATATTCAATTAATAAATCTACATATTGACTCGGATTATCCATCATTAGATGAACATCAATTGGCTTTTTTGTGCGGTATCTCAATTGTTTAATAAAATCAAATGATAAAGATAAGTTAGGCACAAAATGCCCATCCATAATATCTATATGATACATATCGGTATATTTTTCTATAATTGGAAATTGATTCTTTAATTCAAACATATCGACACACATCATGGAAGTTGTGAATAGTTTTTTCATATTTTTCACCCTTTCTAAATATTATGAGATGAGCATTTTAATTTACCTAATACTTAAAGATTACTACTCTTCTTTAGTTACTACTGCTAAAGCAACTGGAACATTTGTTTCAACTGTTTCACCATCTAAGTAATCTAAAGCGATTTGTGCAGCTACGCGTCCGATTTCAACAGGTTGTTGAGCAATAGTAGCTACCATTTCACCAGCGTTTACAGAGTTAACTGCATCATCAATTGCGTCAAATCCAACAACAAATGATTTAGTGATATCTGTAACTAAGTTAGCTTTGATTGCTTCTACAGCACCTAAAGCCATTTCATCATTTGCAGCAAAAATACAAACACCTTCAGGGTTTCCTTGTGCAGCTAAGAAAGCTTCTGTAACAGTTTGTCCTTCACTTCTTGACCAGTTAGCTGTTGAAGTTTGATCAATGTTATCAACACCCCAAACACTTTCAAATCCAGCTTTACGATCAATTGCAGCTGAAGCTCCAGCTTGACCAGTTAATTGCAATACTGGAAGTCCATCAGGACATACAGATTGAAGATATTCAGCAGCCATTTCTCCACCAGCTACATTATCAGATGCAACATGAGCGATTACTTCTCCGCTTTCAGCGCTTCTATCAACTGTTATAACAGGAATACCTGCAGCATTTGCTTCATCAATCTTAGTTCCAACAGTTGTACTATCAACTGGGTTCAAAAGAATCAATTTAACGCCTTGAGCGATTAAATCTTCAATTTGTCCAGCTTGAACAGCTGCATCATTATCCGCACCTAAAGCAACTAGTTCATAACCAGAACCTTCAAGTGTTTCCAAAATACCATCTTTAATATCATTAAAGAATGGGTTAGTAAATGTTGAAGCAGCAAATCCAATTTTTAATTCTTCTTTTTGGCATGCTGAAAGTCCAATCACACTTACTAATGCTAACAATAAAATCAATAATTTTTTCATTAAAACTTCTCCTCCTTTTATTTTTAAAAGTCTTAATTATCTATTTTTTCCGGTCTGCAATTACTGCGAACACAATAACGAGACCAGTGATAATTTGTTGTAAATATGGTGACGTTCCTACAAGGTTAAGTCCGTTGACAATTACGGCTATAATTAAAGCTCCGACAATCGTTCCGACTGCCCTACCTTTACCACCAGCAAGGCTAGTTCCACCGATTACCGCAGCTGCGATAGCTGTTAATTCATATCCTTGCCCGGCTGTTGGAACCGCTGAATCTACT
>JAOZSU010000008.1:0-13211 GCA_029939475.1 Mycoplasmatota bacterium
ACTGGCAATCATGAAAATGCTTGCGGGTATCCTTGGTCATTCTAGTGTTTTAATTAGTGATGCAATAAATTCAATAGGAGACATTGTAACTAATATCGTTGTATATATATCAGCTATTTTTTCGCGTAAGGAAGAAGATAATAAGCATCCTTATGGGCATGATAAATATGACAGTATTATATCAATATTTCTTGGAGTAGCTATAGTTTTTACCGCTATTGGAGTGGGTAAAAATGCTATTGTAAAACTTTATGATTATTTTGTAAATGGAATAGGAATCGTTACACCTAAATGGTATGCGTTACTTGCAGCATTATTAACTATAGCTATTAAAGAATTCTTATTCCGTAAAACTAAAAATGATGCTTTAAAATCTAAATCTAGCGCATTAATGGCACAAGCATGGGATCATAGATCAGATACGATTGCGAGTTTTGGAGCTGTTATCGGAATTCTTGGTGCTATGAATGGATTAGGGTTCTTAGATCCAATTGCCTCAATAATAATTGCTTTGTTCATTCTGCATTTAGGATATAAAATAGTTCTCGTAGGAATTTCACAGGTAGTAGACCAATCTGCTAATCCTGATATAGAAGTACAAATTATTAAAATTGTAAAAGGTTATAAAGAAGTTAAGAGTTTAGATGTCATCAAAACAAGAATGTTTGGCATGAAAATATATGTTGATTTAGAAATAGGATTAGATTATTCTTTAACTTTAGAAAATGCTCATTGTATAGCTGAAAAGATTCATGATGATATTAAATCATCAATCCCTGAGGTTTTAAATTGTATGATTCATATAAACCCTAATTATGAAAAATAGCTATAGATAGTTGATTTTAATAAATCGCAGTGCTATAATAAATACTTACAAGTAAGCGCTTACGAGGAGGAAAGTTTATGTTTTCAACAGCATTACCAGACCTATTTCAACCGGGTATAGATATTTGGGAGATATTACTCAGAATGGCTTTAACAGCTTTTTTTGTTGGAATAATAGGTGTTGAAAGGCAGTTAAGACAAAAAATAGCTGGTGTCACCACTCACTTAATGGTGGCTTTTGGAGCTGTAGGAATCGCTATTTTACAGGATGCATTATATTATGATGCACTTGAAACATCAAAAGAATTATTTGATGCGGGATATTTGAATGTAGTGGTTCAAATTCAAAGACAAAGAGTTATAGCTCAAGTAGTTACTGGAGTTGGGTTTTTAGGCGCTGGAACAATTTTAAAGACTAGAAACGGAATATATGGATTAACAACTGCGGCTACTTTATGGCTTGCATCTATGATAGGTGTTACTTTTGGAATGGGAGCTTATTCTATTGGAATCATCTTATCATTGTTTTCATTAATATTCTTAACGGTGTTTAGAAAGATACTTTCAAAAACATCATTAAGACATATTGAAAGCCCTGAAATTATAGGATCAGAAAAAGTAGATGATTAAAGAGATATCATCTCTTTTTTTTTGCAAAAAAATAATCAGCAACATCTTTTGCAATTAAATTAGAAATAATGTAAAATATGTATGGAATTTTGGAGGTTTTAAAAATGCAACTAGAATTTAAAGACTTATATGTATCTGTAGAAGATAATTTAATTCTTCAAGGAGTAAATTTAAAGATTAATGGTGGAGAAACTCATGCAATTATGGGACCAAATGGTACTGGTAAATCGACACTAGCTTCAGTTTGTATGGGGCACCCTAAATATAAAGTGGAATCTGGGGACATACTTTTAAATGGAGAAAGTATTTTAGATAAAACAATTGATGAAAGAAGCCGTATGGGCATCTTTTTAGGTATGCAAAATCCCATTGAAGTTCCTGGGGTAACTAATTTTGATTTCGTTAAAGCTGCCATGCAAACTAGAATGGAAGAAGGAGAGCATCTTCGTGTTGGGAAATTTATAATTAAATTTGAAACAGCTTCAAAAGATTTAAATATGGGAAAAGGATTAGCTCATCGTTTTTTAAATCAGGGATTTTCAGGTGGAGAAAAAAAACGAAATGAAGTTTTGCAAATGAAATTGCTAAATCCAAATTTTGCTTTTTTAGATGAAATAGATTCAGGACTTGATGTAGATGCATTGCGTATAGTTGGTAAAAATGTTACTGATCTTAAGTCGCCGAATTTAGGTCTTGTTTTAATTACTCACTATAAGCGCTTATTAGATTATATTGTTCCTGATTTTGTTCATGTTATGATTAATGGTAAAATTGTAAAAACTGGCGGAAAAGATCTGATTGAGAAAATTGATAGCCAAGGATACGAATGGGTAAAAACAGAGCTTGGAATTACAGATTTTGATAAAAGAGATGAACCTATTTCTATAGGGATATGTGCTACAAAACATTAATATAAAGGGAAAAATATGAGAACACCAATTTATTTAGATGAAAAAGAGAATATAATAATTATTCAAAATAACGATATTATAAATCCAACACAAGTTGATATGGATAATAAAAATATTAATTTTAAAGAATCAAAAACTGTTTTTCTTTATTTTGAAGATTCTAATTATAAACATTTTAAAATAAATTTGAATAAGAATATAGATATTAAATTATATATAATTATGAAATCATCAAAATCTACTGAATATAATATTGACTTTAATCTAAAGGAAGCTTCGAAACTAACAGTTTTTTTAATAATTAGAAATGTTGAATTAGTTGATATTTTAATCAACTACTCTTTTAATCTAGCAAAAACCGCAAAAGTTTTTATTAAACAAGCTTTACTTGCAAGAGGACATATTACATTAAATAACGATGTATATTTAAACGATGAATTTGCTGAAGTTGATATAGACTTGTTAAATATAGGTTCATATAATGATTTATTTGATATAAAACAAAATATAATTCATAATGCTAAATCAACTGTATCTAAAATTAATAATTCGCTGATAAGTCATTCGAATTCAGAACTATATTATTCTGTTTCAGGAAGAATATATAAGGGTAATGAATTTTCGAGTTGTAAACAAAATAATAAAGGAATAATTTTAGATGAATTTGGAGTTATTAAAGTAGAACCTAAATTATATATTGATGAATATAATGTAGATGCTAGCCACGGAGCTGCTATAGGACAAATTGATGATGAACAGATGTATTATTTATTGAGTAGAGGGCTAAATGAGTCGGAAGCAAAAAACTTAATTATATCGGGATATACAAAACCTTTTATTAACAGTATTGAAGATGAAGATATAAGATTATTGATTGAAAGACAAATTTTAAAAAGAATTAAAGAGGAAAGTATTGTATAATGAAAAATTCATGGATAAAAGATTTTCCACAATTAAATAATGGTTTAATTTATTTTGATTCTGCAGCTACAAGTCTTAAACCACAGATAGTTATTGATTCTATTAATTACTATAATCATGATTTAAGTACTAACATTCACAGAGGAATGTATAAATCAGCTGTTAAAGCAACTGAACTTTATGAAGAAACTAGAGAAATAGTTGCGAAATTTATTAATTCAAATTCAACTGAAATTATTTATACAAGAGGAACAACCTCTAGTTTAAATTTAGTTGCTTTTTCTTATGGCCTTAATAATTTACAAAAAGGTGATGAAATAATAGTTTCTGAATTAGAACATCATTCAAGCTTCTTACCATGGCAAAGAGTAGCTAAATTAACTGGAGCTACATTAAAATTTGTTCCCTTAAATAAATATGGAAGAATAACAGTTGAAGCCTTTCAATCAGTTATTACTGATAAAACAAAAATAGTTGCTTTAACATATATTTCTAATGTAATGGGATATATGACTCCGATTGAAGAAATAATCAAAATTGCTCATAAATATAAATCAATAGTTATAGTAGATGCAGCACAAGCTGTGCAACATAAACCTATTGATGTTAAAAAACTAGATTGTGATTTTTTAGCATTTTCAGGCCATAAAATGTTAGGGCCTACTGGCATTGGTATTTTATATGGTAAAGCGGAGTTATTAAAAATTATGGATCCCTTTGAATATGGTGGAGATATGAATGAAGAGGTTAATAAAGATGATTCAGTATGGAAACCAATACCTCAAAAATTTGAAGCTGGAACGATGCCAATAGCATCTGTTATAGCTCTTTCTAAGGCTATTGAATACTTACAAAAAATAGGATTAGATAATATTCATAATTATGAAATGGATGTATATCAGTATGCAATTAGAAAACTATCTCAAATTGATGGAATTACTATATATAATAAAGATTCTGATACAGGGATTATATCTTTTAATTTAGATAATGTTCCAAGTCATGATGCAATTACTTTTTATGCTGAAAGGGACATAGCTTTAAGAGCTGGACAACACTGTGCTAAATTGATATGTGATTGGTTAGGAATTAATTCTTGTTTAAGAGCTTCGTTTTATTTATACAATACAAAATCACAGATTGATGAATTTATTGTAGCGACTGAAGAAGCGGTTGAATACTTTAAAAAATTAGGTTTTTAGGAGTAAACATATGAGTGAACTAGATAATTTATATAGAGAAGTAATAATGGACCATTATAAAAGTCCAAGAAATAAAGGGCTTGTTGAAAGCGATAAATATAAATTATTTCATATTAAAAATCCATCATGTGGAGATGATATTACAATCCAAACTTTAGTAGATGGTGGAATAATTAAAGATTGTCGCCAACAAGGCCATGGATGTTCTATTTCTATGGCATCAGCTTCTGTACTAACAGAAATAATGATTGGGAAGACAAAAGAAGAAGCTCTTAATACTGCTAATAGTTTTTTAAACATGGTAGCTAATAAAGAGTATGATAAAACCATGGATTTAGAAGAAGCCAATGCTTTTAGTGGAGTAAAACAATTTCCTGCTAGAATTAAATGCGCTTCTATAGCATGGGTAGCTTTTAAAAATACCTTAGAATAGGTGATGAAATGGATAAAAAGAAAACGGATTTAAATAATATTGTATCTGATTATAAATATGGATTTAAAACAAAAACGCATTCTTATAAAAAAACTAAACGTGGATTAAATGAAACTATAGTTAGAGAAATATCACGTATAAAAAAAGAACCTAAGTGGATGTTAGAAATTAGATTAAAAGCATTAAAAGCATTTTATGAAATTAATAATCCTTCTTGGGGTCCTGATTTATCAGAAATTGACTTTGATGATATTGTTTATTACATTAAATCTTCTAAGAGTGTAGAAAATAATTGGGATGATGTTCCTAGTGAGATAAAAGATACATTTAATAAATTAGGAATTCCTGAAGCAGAACAAAAGTATCTTTCAGGAGTAACTACTCAATTTGAATCAGAAGCAGTGTATCACAGTACAATTAAGGAATTAACAGATTTAGGAGTTATATTTCTTGATACTGATACTGCTTTAAAAAAATATCCTGATATCTTTAAAAAATATTTTTCTAAAATAGTAAGTTATAATGATAATAAATATGCGGCTTTAAATACAGCCGTTTGGAGTGGTGGTTCATTTATTTATGTACCTAAAGGCGTTAAAATTGATAAACCACTACAATCATATTTTCGAATTAATTCTGAAAAAATGGGACAGTTCGAAAGAACTATAATTATAGTTGATGATGATGCTTCACTTAATTATGTTGAAGGATGTACAGCACCTATTTATTCCAGCAATTCTTTACACGCTGCTGTTGTAGAAATATATGTATTAGAAAACGCTAAATGCAGATATTCTACTGTTCAAAATTGGTCAAATAATATTATTAATCTCGTAACTAAAAGAGCTTTAGTTGAACGATATGGACATATGGAGTGGATTGATGGAAATATAGGATCTGGTTTAAATATGAAATACCCTGCATGTATATTAAAAGGAGATTACTCTAAAGGAACTACAATAACTATTGCCTTTGCAGGAAAAGGACAATATCAAGATACAGGGTCTAAAATGATTCATATAGGAAATTATACAACAAGTAAAATTATTTCTAAATCAATCGCTACTAAAGGTGGAAAAGTTAATTACCGCGGACTTGTATCTCAAGGAAAACATTCTAAAGGAGCAAGAGCGAAAATAGAATGTGATACAATTCTTATTGATAGAGAATCAAGCTCGGATACAATTCCAACTAATATAGTTAAAAATTTTAATGGCCAAATTGAACATGAAGCTACTGTATCAAAAGTTAGCGATGATCAATTATTTTATTTAATGAGCCGTGGATTATCTGAGGACGAGGCTAAAGAAATGATTATCATGGGATTTATAGAACCATTTTCAAGAGAACTTCCAATGGAATACGCAGTAGAACTTAATCAATTAATAAAATTAGAAATGACAGGGGCAATTGGATAAAATATCTTATTTTAGCCTTATTTAAAGTATGTATTTACTATATGTGTTTTGCAAATACCACTTATTTATGGTAAAATAAAACAAAGGTGGTGCTGTATATGAAGCTAGTTATGGCGATTGTATCTAATGAAGATGCCAGCAAAGTTATTAAGAAGCTGATCAAAGAAAATTTCTTCGTGACTAAACTTGCGACTACTGGTGGATTTTTAATGAGTGGTAACACTACAATAATTGTTGGAGTTCAAGATGAAATGCTTGAAAAATGTATTCAAGTTATCTCTGAAACATCTAGAAGAAGAACGAAACTTGTTCCAAATGCTATATCAAGTGAATTTGGTATTTTTTCCTCTACGCCAGTAGAAGTTCAAGTTGGAGGAGCGACTATTTTTGTTTTAGATGTAGAGCAGTTCATCAAATCATAAATAGATTTAACTGAGAACTGTTATTAACTAACAGTTCTTTTTTGATATCTTTTAAAAAGGAGATAAGCAATTTAATGCGTAATCGTAAAATTTACTTATATGTAAGAGGAGAAGAAAAAGGGATTATTGATTTGTTAAGCGTTTTTACAGAAGTAACTGTAAAGAAATATTCAAATCATTATTTAGAAATAATAGTAGAAGGCATGAAAGTAAAAGATATTTTATTAAATGCGAGAGAGTTTTCTTTAGGAGAATTATATCAGGACTTCACTGCTTTTATTGTCCCTTTTGAATTTGATTTTCCTATTGAGGAAATATTAAATCTTCTTCCTATATTAACCCCACAAATATATACTATTGAAAAACTTATACCAGAAATGGTGTTTTTATCAAAATGGAAATTTTTGAAAGAACTTAAAAATTATTACTATTCTAAATTCAATTCTGAAACAATTGAAACTGTCTTGGGTTTTATCAACAACAATCTTAACGCTACTAAAACATCTAAGGTATTATATATGCATAGAAATACTTTAAATTATCGTTTAGATAATTTTGTTAAAAAAACTGAAATAGATATAAGAACTTTTCAAGGAGCTTTAGCTATTAATTTATTATTTAGAAGATGATTTGTGCATATTGCATATATTAAAATCATCTTTTTTTTTATATAATACATGTAATAAGATATTAGGAGGATTATAAATGGCTACTTTAAGTTTTAGAGGAATAGACAAAGTATATGATAATAATGTACAAGCAGTATTTGATTTTACATTAGATGTTAAGGATAAGGAATTTATTGTTTTTGTTGGGCCATCTGGATGTGGAAAAACCACTACTTTAAGAATGGTTGCTGGATTAGAAGAAATTACAGCTGGAGAACTATACCAATGGTATTTCAATCTTATGCACTTTATCCACATATGACTGTATATGATAATATGGCTTTTGGTTTAAAATTAAGAAAAATGCCAAAAGATGAAATAAAAAAACGCGTAGATAACGCAGCTGATATTTTAGGCCTTAGAGGATATTTAGATCGTAAACCTAAAGCTTTATCTGGTGGACAACGTCAAAGAGTTGCGTTAGGTAGAGCAATTGTTCGTGATGCGAAAGTGTTCTTAATGGATGAACCATTATCAAATCTAGATGCAAAACTAAGAGTTGCCATGAGGGCAGAATTAATTAAATTACATAAACGTTTAGGAACTACTACTATCTATGTAACACATGACCAAATTGAAGCTATGACAATGGCAACTAGAATCGTTGTTATGAAAGATGGAAGAATCCAACAAATTGGAGCTCCAAAAGAAATCTATGATTTCCCTAACAATATGTTTGTTGGTGGATTCATTGGAACACCTGCAATGAATTTTGTTTCAGGTAAAGTTGAAAAAGATGGTTACTTTTATAGTGAAGGATTAAAACTTAAAGTTGATCCTAAACATATTAAAGTTTTAAAAGAAGGTAAATATATAGGAAAAGATATCGTTTTAGGATTTAGACCTGAAGACGTTCATGATGAAGCACGTTATTTAGAAGAATATAAAGATGCAAAAGTATTATTTACAGTTGATGTAGCTGAATTATTAGGAGCTGAAACTAATATTCATATTACAATCGGTGGACATAATATCGTTGCGAAAGTTAGTGCTAGAGCTGATTTATCAATAGGAGATAAAATTGAACTTAGTATTAATATGGCTAAATCTCATTTCTTTGATCCAGAAACAGAATTAAGAATTGTTGAAAAATAAGATTTAATAATTAATTTAAAGCTACCTAAAAAGGTAGCTTTTTTCAATAGAATAGTTATCTGATTTATGTTATATTTAAACTGGGGGATAATATGCTTTGTTATTTTATTAAAAATGAAAACTATAGCTTGGATATCTATCAAGATAATTCTTATAAAAATATAAATACAACAGTACAAAAATATCTTAATGAAAAATTAAAAAACTCCCTAACTGATTTAGCTTCAAGAGAAAAAGTTACAAAGAAGATTTTTCATTTTGAAGCTAAAATACCTTTGTTTATTAATAATAATGAATTATTGATGTGTATTAAGAGTTATCGATTAGAAAAAAGTTGTTACATTAATTATTTTTCTATTAAGTATTATTATGAAAAAGATAACGAAATCATTATAGAATTTTATGAAAATCATTCTTTAAAAACGCAACATAAATACACTTTTTATGAACAAATTAAACGTTGTAAGCAGATTATAGAATTTTTAAATTTATAAAAGTGTTTTCATTATCTTAAATACGTTTATTTTAATGGAAAAAAAATCAGTTTTCTAGTATAATTATGTTGTCGAAAAAATTAGGAGGAATTCTTATGAAGAAAAAAACTTTAGAAGATTTACAAGTTAACGGTAAAAAAGTATTAGTACGCGTTGATTTCAATGTACCTATTATTGATGGTAAAATTACTGATGACAATCGTATATTACAAGCATTACCTACAATTAATTATTTAATTGATGAAGGAGCTAAGGTAATTCTATTTTCACATTTAGGTAGAATAAAAAAACCAGAAGATTTAGAAAAGAACTCTTTAGAGGTTGTCGCTAAAAGATTATCTGAATTATTAAAGAAAGAAGTTAAATTTGTACCATTCACAAAAGGACCTGAATTAGAAAAGGCAATTGATGAAATGGCCCCACAAGATGTTTTAATGTTCCAAAACACAAGATATGAAGATTTAGATGGTAAAAAAGAATCTAAAAACGATCCAGAACTTGGTGCTTATTGGGCAAGTCTTGGGGATGTATTTGTAAATGATGCATTTGGTACGGCTCATAGAAGCCATGCATCAAATGTTGGAATTGCATCGCATTTAGAATCAGCTGCTGGGTATTTGATGGAAAAAGAGTTGAAATACATAGGAGATACTGTAGAAAACCCACAAAGACCATTTATCGCAATTCTTGGAGGCGCAAAAGTTTCTGATAAGATTGGGGTAATTGAAAATCTTTTACAAAAAGCAGATAAGATTTTAATTGGTGGAGGAATGGCTTATACCTTCATGAAAGCTTTAGGATATAATATAGGAACTTCAATTTGTGAAGATGATAAAGTAGATTTAGCTAAATCTATTTTAGATAAAGCTAATGGTAAAATTGTTTTACCAATTGATGTAATTGTTACTAAAGAATTCAAAGCTGATGCTCCTGCACATTCCACAACTTATAAACACTTACAGGATGATGAGATGGGTCTTGATATAGGGCCAAAAACAATTAAATTATTTAAGAAAGAATTAAAAGGAGCTAAAACAGTAGTTTGGAACGGACCTATGGGAGTATTCGAATTCGAACAATTTGCTGTAGGAACAAAAGCTGTTTGTGAAATATTAGCCAATTTAAAAGATGCACGTACAATTATAGGTGGAGGAGATTCAGCCGCAGCTGCAATCCAAATGGGTTATCGCAATAAATTTACTCATATATCTACTGGTGGAGGAGCTTCTTTGCAATTTCTTGAAGGAAAGAAACTTCCGGGAATTGAAGCTTTAGATGATTTGCATGATTGTGCTGATGGAAATTGCAATCATTAAAATTCCACTTGCAATTTATACTAAAAACGTATAGAATATATAAGCTGGATCTTATAAAAATAATATTTTAAGAGATAGTAAAAACATTAGAATAGGATGATTAAAATGAGAAAACCAATTATCGCTGGAAATTGGAAGATGTTTAAAACAAGAGATGAAGCCATTGCTTTTATTTACGAAGTATCTGAAGCTATGCCATCTATAAATGAAGTTGACTCAGTTATTTGTGCACAAGCGCCGATGATGAGAGATTTAGTTAAACGCCAAGGCGAAAACCTAAGAATAGGTGCACAAAATATATTTTATGAAGATGAAGGAGCTTATACAGGAGAATTATCTGGTAAACTTTTAAAATCATACAATGTAGAATATGTAATTATAGGACATAGTGAACGCAGAAATTATTTTCATGAGACAGATGAAATAGTAAATAAAAAGATTAATGCTGCTTTAAGAAATCAATTGACTCCAATTGTTTGTGTAGGAGAACATTTAGAAGAAAGAGAAAACAATTCAACTAATTTAGTTCTAACCAAACAAATCAAAGGAGCATTCAAAGGTATTAGCGCAATTGATATGGAACAAATTATTATTGCTTATGAACCAATATGGGCAATAGGTACAGGAAAAACAGCTACAGCAGAACAAGCAAATGAATCATGTGGATACATTCGTAAATTAATTAAAGATTTATATGGATCTGTTGTTGCGGATACAATTCGTATTCAATATGGTGGTTCAGTTAAGCCAACAAATATAGATGAATTACTAGCTAAAGAAGATATTGATGGAGCTTTAATAGGTGGAGCTTCTTTAGATTCTCAGAAATTTATTGAAATGGTTAACGCAGCTAGTAAAAATAATAAAAAATAATCGAAAAAGGCATTACTCCTTACGGAATTATGCCTTTTTATATGAATTCTTGCAAAACTAAATAATAAAAAAAGAGGCTTTTGCCTCTTTTAGTTTTACCTTTTATATTATCTGTTATATAACTCAACAATAAGATTTTCTTTGATTTCAGGTAAAATTTCATTTCTTTCTGGTAATCTTGTATAAGTAGCTGTTTGTTTCTCATCATCAAATGAAATATAATCTTGACGACTAACAACTGATTCTAAAGCTTCTTTAATAACAACTAAGTTTTTAGATTTTTCTTTTACAGAAATTACTTGTCCAGGTTTTACTCTAATTGAAGGAATAGTTGCTTTCTTTCCATCTAATAGAATATGTCCGTGGTTAACTAATTGTCTTGCTTGTTGTCTTGTTCTTGCAAAACTAGCTCTGTATACCAAATTATCTAATCTTGATTCTAACAAGAATAAGAAATTTGAACCTTGTTTACCAGGCATTTTTTTAGCTTCGTTAAATGTTTTGCGGAATTGTTTTTCATTTACACCATAAGTAAAACGTACTCTTTGTTTTTCTTGCAATTGTAATGCATACTCAGATAATTTTCTACGTCTTTGTCCATGTTGTCCAGGTGCATATGGGCGTTTATTTAATTCTTTTCCGGTTTCAGATACTGAATATCCTAAACGTCTACTTACTTTCCAATTTGAACCAGTAAATCTTGACATATATGTTCCTCCTTTTTTTTATTTATTACGTTGTAACAAGAGGAGTTTATTCATAAAATAGCGTGATTATTTTGATGTGTTCTTGTTAAGCAGCTAACAGTACTTACAAACCTTAAAACTGGAATAACCACATACTAAATTATCATAAACAACTGCTTTTTATTACATGCGCACAAAGTATTATATCGTATGACTTATAAAATGTCAACCATTAGATTTATGATAGTTTCAAGAGCTGTTTTTAGTTCTTTATTAAATCTATTTTTAATTGGGCTATCGATATCTAAAACACCAAATAAATTACCAAATCTAGTTACAATAGGAATAACAATTTCGGACCTTGTATTTATGTCACATGTGATGTGGCCTTCAAAGGAATGAACATCATCAACTACCAATGTTTCCTTATTAGCCGCAGAAGTGCCACATACACCTCTTCCCATAGCTATGTTTGGAGTTGCTGCTTTTCCTTGAAAAGGTCCCAAATACAATTTTTCATAATCATATAAATAAAATCCAACCCAATTTACATTTTCAAGTTCATAGTATATATATGAAGTTAAATTCGATAGAATAGTAATAAAATTATTATTTTTATCTAAATATACTTTTGCCTTTTCAATAAATTCTTTGTAATTTTCCATATTTAACTCTCCTTTATCTTAATATTATAAATTATATTGATATGATTGACAACAATTATGTTACAATAAATACATATTGAGAGGTAAAATTATGTATGATTATATTATGGTTAGATATGGTGATCTAACATTAAAAGGAAGAAATCAAAAAAAATTTAGAGAAACATTAAATAAGCAATTAAAAAGAAAGTGTTCATATTTAAACGTTAAATTCGAATTTCAACACGATATGATTTATATTAAATTAAATGATGTGGATGCGGATGAAGTGATATCTATATTAGATACTGTTTCGGGGCTTTCATCTTATAGTAAGGTTGTAAAAACTTTTTATGATTTAAAGACAATAGCTTCTCTTTCAGCTAATTTAATTACAGAAGTAAGTAAAGGTAAAAAAGTAACGTTTAAAGTAGAGACAAAACGCGCAGATAAACGCGTTTCTTTAACTTCTTTAGAAATTACCAAAGAAGTAAGTGGGATGATTCTATCAAATTTAAATAATTTAATAGTTGATGTACACAATCCGGAATTAACTCTATTTATTGAAGTAAGACATGATGCAACTTATCTTTATGTTAATCGTATTCCTGGAATGGGAGGCTTCCCTGTTTCTATAGCTGGAAAAGGATTAGTTTTATTATCGGGAGGAATT
>JAOZSU010000150.1:0-3524 GCA_029939475.1 Mycoplasmatota bacterium
CTAGAAGATTCTTTAATAGTTTAGATGTAGTATCCAATCCATCAAGAAGTGATTTTAATTTTAAATCAAAGTAGTGTTTTTTAATTTTATCAATATCAAGAGTTATTTTCGTTCCTTTAATAATTTCACTTATATATAAATAATTATCTTTTTGATTAGGATTTTGTGCCATATCAATAATCAATAAATTATTTTTAATAAGAGGGTGAAATTCTTCTTTCATAGAGCTAATACCAGCTATTGCTGCGCTTGCCCCTTTCTTTTTCCCATATCTTGGAACACCAATGATATTATCGCTTTTATCACCAACTATGGATTTATAAAGCACATAATTGTATTCTGGTATTACTTGATTTTTTTTAGTTATAGGGTTATAAATATCTACATTTGAAAATTGCTGTGCCAGCTGTATCATATCTGTATCCGTAGAAACTACGTTAATATATGGTTTATCAATTAATTTATTTATTGCTATTTCTGATTCAACGTTGTTACTTACATATTTAACTATAGAATAAATTAAATCGTCAGCTTCAGCTTCTTGCTTTGTAAATTGAACAACAGGATAGGATTTAAGAATTTCTTTTGATTTATTCATCATATTAATATATACAGGGTAGAAACTATCATTGCCATGTTTCCTATTTGCTTTATAGTCAGAATTAATTTTTTTTCTCCAATTAGAACCGCCTTTACCATCCCAAACAATATAAACTTTAGCACCTTTGTTTAACTTCATAATACTATGAAGTTTGTTAAAAAACATATGTGTAGAAAAACCTATAATATTTTTTTGAACTTCCGTAATTAATTCTTTTTCATTATCAATATCAATTTTAGAATTTATTTCTTTCATCATAATAGATTTAGCGCGGAAGAAGCTAAGTGATGCGATATTGTTAGCATCTATTAATAAATGTTTCATTTTCCATCCTTTTTTAAATATTTCATAGCTATAGATATTCTATCATGATCTGATAGGTATTCCTTTAATAAATCATTTAAAACTTGTTTGTCTTTACTGCTTAAGATTACTTTCTGTAATATTCTTTTTTTTATTATATTAAAATTACTTTCATCTTTCCCGCTCATAGATATATTATTTAATCTATTAACCATATCTATAAATTTTTGTTGAGAAGCTTTATCACTTTTCCCATCAGAGAAATATCCAATAATTTTCAATTTCCCTTGATTTTCTTGTGTAATAAAATTGGGATTAATAATTTCATTTATAAAATCTAATTCTATATTTTTAAACATTTCAATAATATAATTAGCTACATCTTCTACTTCTTTTTTGCTCTCAAATTCAGTAAAGAGTACAACTTTTCTATTACCAGTTATTTCTAGATATTCATACTTTTCTTCAAAGACGGAAAATATTTCAGTTAAAAAAATATCATTTTTTGTAATATCAGCGTTAGGATGAATACCAAATTGAAGATGCCATTTGTCTGTATGATATATTTTCATAGCCCACGAAGTAGGTTTTTTCCCGTCGTTAGCATACGAAGCGATTTCACGAAAAAGACCTTTCTTACCATTCTTCATAATATAAACACCAACTGTACCGAATCGGTACCAATGCTCTATAATAGAAGAGTTTTGTGTGAAAGTATTTTTAGATTTATTAGTTTTTAAAATTTTTTTATCTTCAGTTTTTATATCATTAAATTTCATATTATTCCATTGATGTAAGTAATATTCTATTTCCAGAGATATCTAATACATATATAGGGAAATCGCTTTCTTCAAGTTTATCAAAACCTTCGAAGTTATAATACATAACAGGTTTTGCTTTTAAACGCATAGCATAATTCCATACTCTATCCCATTTTATTTCTTTACCTTTTTTGTTATCATACATTGTTTCAAGATAAATGCCAGTTTCATGTTTAATATTATTTTCAGATATTATAAAAACGTAAGTAAAAAAATATTCAATTCCCATGATGTTATAAAGTTTATTTCTTAAAATATCACCATAAGATTTATTTATGGCTTTATTCTCATCTGCAAATTGCCAATCTTCTTTCTCGTAATCCCAATACATAAACATTTTTTTACCTTTAATTTTTTCAGCAAAAACTGTCTTCTCATTCCAAACTATTGTATCTTTCTCTTGAGCTTCTTTGAGAGACATTTCAGGTACTCTTGGTCCCTTAAAACACACCAATTCAGTTCCACGATATATTAAACCTTTGTAACAAACTTCAAAAAGTTCAGATTTATGACCATCATTTTCTGTTTTAAGAGAATAAAGATTTTCATCATCTATCAGAAGTGCAATACCTTTTTCATGAAGAAAAAATTGTGCATCAGATATGTCTCTATTTAATCTACCACGTATAAGGGTGGTAAGTGCCGGGTAACTTCTAACCATTTTCAACTCCTATCCTATAGTTATATTTTTTAAATTATGATTTTCATCTATATGTATATTTAATCTATAAGGATGAAAATCATCCGTTATTACTGTATCAATTTTTATAAATCGTACATCAAATCCATTATTTTCTGCTAATATGATGACTGCACCTTTCACTGGTAATGTTAATTTTCTATCACCTATTATCTCATAATAAGGAATATATTGGGGAGGAATATTGTTCTCCAATAATTTTTTTGCCAATTTGTCTTCATTCATATCTACTCCAATATTTACAAATATTTGCGCTAGGTAATTTGTCACCTTGCCCGTTAGCAAAAATACAAATATCTAAATCATGTGAACATTTACTTTTTTCAGTTTTATAATAACTATGATTATAATAATTACAATTAAAACAATTTCTACCAAGTAACAAATGTTTAGCAGCTAAAGCTAAATCCATTTTAAGGCTTTTGACCTTTAGAACAATGTTCAGTATCAAGGTAAGGACACCATCTACAATGGTAACCAGGTGAAGCAGGATAAACTTTTGTAGTTTCTATATCTACAATATCTTGCATGAGTTCTTGTTCAAATAATTTCATATCCATTGTAGTAAAATTATAATGATTGTAATCATCAATTCGAGGATAGTATATAACTGAATGTATTTTTTCAGCTGGGAGACTTTCAATTTTCATAAACATGTATGTATACATCTTCATTTGATATTCATGACGCCATGGATTAGCAGTTTTTGATGATTTATAATCGACAATAACTAAACCATTTTTCTGCTCCATTTTTAAGTCTACAATACCAGTAACTGTAATCTTCTCCCCTTCATAAGTTATAGTTTGCTCATTCTCTCTAGGGTACTTCCAATTTTTCTTAGTATATGCTATAGCATTTCTAAGAGTTTGGGGGATGGCATTAATATAAGCTTTCCCTCTAATATCGAAATGTTTAAAAAGTTTAATAACTTCAATCTTGTTGTCTGTATCTGGGTTGTAAATTTCTAAACATTTATGGATCCAGGAGCCGAATTGAAGGTCATCAGAGTGAGGTTGGGGCAATTTAATTTTCTCAATATACTTTTTTTTATATTGAAGTTTACATTTCTTGAACGTGTCTATCTTTGATTTCGAGT
>JAOZSU010000151.1:0-3508 GCA_029939475.1 Mycoplasmatota bacterium
AAGTATCGATGGCTGATAGGGAAGCAAAACGCAAAGCGGCTAAAACTCTTTGGGAAAAGGGTATCGTTAATTGGAAATTAGATTCTAATCAAATGGAATTATATAGAGCATATCATAATAGAACTACAACAGATTTAGTTTGGGTGATGAGTCGCCAGACCGGGAAAAGTATGGCGATGGCTATCATTGCAATAGAAGAATGTTTAAATAGACCTAATCTTAGAATTGCTTATGTTACTCCACAGAAAAATCAATCAAGGACTGTTGTTGAAAAGAACTTTTTACAGATATTAGATGATTGTCCTAGTAAGTTAAAACCTAAATATAATTCAGTAACATCAACTTGGCATTTTGATTCAAGTAAATCCATTGTTAAGGTAGCTGGTATTGATGGTGGTCATATTGAAAATCTAAGAGGTCAAACATTTGATGTTGTAATTATCGATGAAGCTGGATTCCCAGCGGCTCAAGATTTTGAATATGCATTAGAATCTGTATTATTCCCAACAATGACAACAGTACAAAATCCTGTTATGATTATGATAACTACTCCACCAAAGACATATGATCATCCATTCAATAAATACTGGGATAGAGCTGAAAAACAAAATTCATTAATATTAAAAACTATATATGATTGTCCTAGATTATCTTCTAGTCAGATAGCTAAGATTGAAGAGAGGTATGGCGGTAAAAAATCGATAGCATTTCGTAGAGAATTTTTAGTGGAAAGGATACCAGACACTAATATGTTGGTTATTCCAGAAGCGAATAAAAAGACAATGTTTGAAATAGAAAATAGAGTAGTTCAAGAAGTAAATAGACCGCCTTATTTCTTTGCTTATACCTCAGCCGACTATGGTGTTATGGATAGTAATGCAGTTTTATTTGGTTATTATGATTGGCAAAATGGTATATTGGTAATAGAAGATGAATTATTAATGCATGGTGCTGAATATGATACTATGAAAATGGCTAATGAGATTAAAAATAAAGAAGATACTCTTTGGGATGATAAAACTAAGATTATGCGATATTGTGATAATAATCTACAAATCATAATGGACTTTAATAATTTAGCTCAATTAACATTTTTAGCAACAAGAAAGGATAATAAACAAGCTGCCGTCAATGAATTAAGAATGAAAATCACTAACGGAACAATAAAAATAAATCCAAAATGTATAAATTTGATATCTCACGTTCAAAATGCTATGTGGGATAAGTCTAGATCAAAATACCAAAAAGCACTAGATCACCATTACGATGCTTTGGATGCTTTGATATATATGGTAAGAAACGTCGATTATAACACAAATCCATATCCATCTAATTATTTTCTTACAGGGAGCTTTGTTTCACCAAAATATGATGAATTAAACAAGAATCCAGTAAACTCAGCATTTAAGAGTATATTTACCGTCAAAAGGAGAAAAAAATAGCAGTTATCAAGTACAAGTATAACTACTTTTAGTGACGGGATATATAATGGTGGAACGCAAAAATAGTACAAATTGGCTATCGGATTATGATATTGGCACGGTATTACGTGACTCTCATAATCAAAAAGAACACGCCTTAGATGTTAATGTAATAAACTCATTAACACCAAAAAAATATAGTAAAGTTACATTTGATTTAATAGATTTCGGTGATGATACAAAAGATGTTGAATTTATTAATTTTTTCGGAGAGGGCGTTAGAGAACAAACAACAATCAAAACTAGGGGAAATCCTTTAGGAAGAGGCGAAACTACAACAATTAGTATGCTTTCTATATCCCCAACTACATTAAATGGTAAATCCTTTGTTATTTATGATAACTCAGGGTCTATTGGTGTTTGGTTTAACTTAGATAGTAAATCTTCTAAACCAAATATAACTACAGATAGATATATAGAAATTCCAATTTTATCGACAGATACATCAAGTAACGTAGCATCTAAAGCTCAAGTTATATTAAATGCAGATTCTCAATTTAATTCAGTTAGTTCCGATAGTATGATTATAATACAGAGTGATACAGTGGGAAATAAAACAAATTCTTATGATGTTGATACTAATTTTGGTTTAATTACCGGAGACGGGTTAACTTCACTTAATTCCACATATATAACAACTTATAGTGCAAATGATACGATAAAGTATCATATATGGTATAATGTAGATGGATTGGGTACAGACCCAGACCCATATAGTGGAGCTAGTACACCAATTGAAGTTGCTTTATTAAATAGTGATGATTCTAACTTAGTTGCTTCTAAAACAGCTAGTTCGGTTAATGTTATATCCGGTTTTTATGCAGAAAGTGAAGATGATATAATTAAGATAAAGAACGCTCAATATGGAGAATGCACCGATGCTCACGATGGTGATTCAAAATTAGTTGTTGAAACTTTTGAACAAGGCGAAGATTCTGAGTTAATAATGAGAATACAAGTCTTTTTTGATGCTGAACATGTAGTTTCAGGATTTGAGAGGGTATTGTAGTGAAAATAACAGATTATCTAAATATGTTCCTGAGAAGGAAAGAAGTAGCTAAATTTGAAACTGTTGGAGGTAAAACAGCAGTTAGAACAACTGGTAATGTAACAAGTACACCCGGTGGTTTACAAAATGGTGGTAGAGTAACAATAGTTACTATTAATGAAACAACATGGACAGCTTTACCTCCTACAGCTTTAACTGATAGAAACGCACTATCCATTATAAATACTAGTGGTGTTGAAATAAAAATAAATTATGACAACTCAGTTGTCGGTTATGTTGGTGTTCCTATTCGTAATAATGATGAACGTTATTATGATGTAAAGGACACTATCGTTATATATGCTAAATCTACAACAGGCTCAGGCTCAGTAGATGTTACAATAGAGGAATTATCGTAAGATGACAGTTATTAGAGGCTCGCTACGAACAATAGAAGTAGCGAATAATGTTATATTTAATGTTGATTGTGATTCAACTGTATACGTTGGTGCGGCTGTTTATATGTCCGTAGGTGGAGTTGCGCTCAATGGTCTAGCAGATGATATAACAACATCTAATATAATTGGTCTAGTAATAGCTAAAAGTTCTTCAACTAAGTGTGATATAAGAGTAGCTGGTGTTAGTGAAGAAATATATTCAAGTTTGAATATGATTAAGGAGTATTTTTTAAGTGATACTGTAGCAGGTGAATTAACCCTAACAGTACCATCAACAAGTGGGCATGTTGTCGTTGTAATAGGAAAGCCTTTTACTGATAAAACATTACACGTTAAATCTGAATTAAGGGTAATAAGAGGATAATATGAAAACAACAGATATATGGTTCGCAGCATATTTAAAATATAATGATTATAATCTACTTGATTATGAAGTGATAGGTAGAGGTAAAGGCAAATACACATTTGAAATATCCAAAGAAGATTGGAAAGATATGAAGTTAGCATTTCTTCAATCCGAATCTTCTAAAATTAAACAAGTCATGGAAGAATTAAAAGATTTATTATTTTAGGAGGAAATA
>JAOZSU010000152.1:0-3505 GCA_029939475.1 Mycoplasmatota bacterium
ATTTCAATTTTGTTTCTTGTTTTAGCTATTACATCTGCTTTTTTTATCAGTAAAGTAAAGGTTAATTATGACCTAGAAACATATCTTCCTAAGAATTCTGAGATAAAAGATGGAATTAATGCATATTATGATGAATTTGGGAATACAAGTTCAGCTACTTTTGCCTTTGATGAAACTGATATACAGACAGCACTTTCGGTTAAACAAGAAATTATGCAAGTAGATAATGTTGTAATGGTAGATTATATAGATCAATATTTTAATCCGGTTACATATAGTATTATTTCTGCGAATTTAACTGACCAACAAAAAGTAATGATGGATGGATATAGAGATAGTTTATTACAGAGTGGAATGTCTTATCCAGAAGTTTTTATAGCATTGATTCAGTATTTTCCTCCAGACTATCAAACTGAATTCAACGGAATATTGATTCGTTATGTAAGCGATGAATCAATGCTTATGACTGTTGTTTTCTCTACGGAATCTTCGAGTTCTGAAACTGAAACGCAGATTAATCAAATTAAAACTATTTTAGATAATCATGGATATACTTATCATTTTTTCAGGAAGCGCTGAAAGCTCATTATATACTAAGGTAACAATAGAAAAAGAAGTAGGATTAATTACATTGATTTGTATTCCATTAATTCTTTTGCTTTTATTTGTTTTAAGCAAATCATTCTTTGACATCGTAATATTCGCTATTGTAATAGGTATTTCAATTGTAATTAATCTTGGAACTAACGCTTTCTTACCTAGTATCTCTTTTATTACTAGTTCTATGGCAATAGTTTTACAGATTGCGATTTCTTTAGATTATGTTATCTTTTTGATTAACGCATATCATCGAGAAAGAGCGCTTGGCGAAGGAGTGGACGAAGCAATAGTTAACGCGAAAAAGAAATCGAAAAAGCCTATTATTGCATCAGCTTTGACGACAGGCGTTAGTTTTCTTGCGCTTGTTATTATGCGCTTTACAATCGGAGTTGATATAGGTATTGTATTCGCTAAAGCGATAATTATAAGTCTTTTAGCTACATTGTATTTATTACCTGAAGTCATTCGTCTATTCTCTAAAATGTTAGATAAAACAACTAAACCAATTAAGACAACTTTTTCAGGTAAAATCACAGGTAAGCTAAATAAATTTAGATATGGATTTTTAGGGCTATTAATAGTTATATTAGCTGTATCCGTATATTTTCAAACTCAAAGTGAATATACATATGGTTCATCTAGTTTCGCTGGTACAGAGGGAACTTCATATTATGATGACTTGCAATATATAGAAGAGCATTTTGGTAAAACAAATACAATGATAATTATGTTTCCAAAAAATGATTCTGATGAATTAGCATTATATCAAGAGTTATCTCAATTAAGTTATGTAGAGAATATACAAGCTGGTATATATTATAAAAGTGTAGTTACTGATCCGTATACCCTAAATTTAATTACAAGTAACTTATATTCTGATAATTATGCATTAATACAATTTAATCTAAAAAGTGATTCAGAAGGTGAACAAGCATTTCAATACTATGATAATATCGATACAATAATTAAAGATTTAAATATACAAAATGCATATATATTGGGAGAAACATCAATTGCATATCATATCAAAGAAACGGTTTCTGTAGATTATACTCTCGTATTAATCTTCGCAGCTCTAGCGATTATGATTGTAGTATTTATTGCCTTTAGAAATCTTTTTATGCCAGTTTTATTAATTTTTATAATTATAACGTCAGTCTTCTTCACAATGACAATCTTACAATTTATTTCAGGAACCATGGTATTCTTAGCTAATCTAGTAGTTTCGGCAATTTTGTTAGGAGTTACAATTGATTATGCAATATTACTGAGTAAATCGTATATGGAATTTAGAAAAACTTTAAGCATTAAAGAAAGTACGATAAAAGCTATTCAAAATTCAGCTCCATCTATTATTACATCTGCTATGTTATTCTCAATATCAGGATTAACGATAGCTGTTATCTCTTCAATAGAAACAATTTCACAGATAGGTTTAATAATAGCAGTAGGAGCGATAATGTCACTATTATTTGTCTTAATTATCCTTCCACAAATGTTAACTATTTTTGATAAGTTGATTACGAAATCTAAAATATAAACACATATTTCAAAAATAAATATAAATATTAAGAAAATATTTTCATAATATACAATATTTACAATTGTATTCAAAAAAAAATACTTTTTTTCCTTGAAGAAAGCGCTAACATAGCATATAATATTTACAGGACAGATTATATATTGGAGGAAATATTTTGTGAATACAATTGACTACAAAAATTTAGGTTTTGAATGTCTAGATACACATGCTAGTTATATTTCATATTACAAAGATGGAAAATGGGATGAAGGGAAACTTATTCCTGAAGATGAAATTAAAATTTCAGCCTTTTCTACAGCTTTGCATTATGGCCAAGAAGCATTTGAAGGTTTAAAGGCTTATCGAAGAAAAGATGGTCAAGTTCAACTTTTTAGAATTGAGATGAACGCCGAGAGACTACAGGATTCATGTGAAAGGTTATTGATGCCTAAAGTACCAATTGATAAATTTATATCTGCTTGTGAGCAAGTAGTAAAGGCAAACATAGATCTAGTTCCACCATATGGAACGGGAGCTACTTTATATTTAAGACCTTTTATTATTGGAGTAGGTAGAAATTTAGGAGTGCGTCCAGCTAAAGAGTATATTTTTAGTGTTATTTCTTCACCTGTAGGTAGTTATTTTAAAGGTGGATTATCTCCTAATAAATTTGTGGTTACTTCGTATGACCGTGCAGCTCCTAATGGTACCGGAGCTAGCAAAGTTGGGGGGAATTATGCCGCTAGTTTATTGCCTCATCAAATAGCTAAAGAAAAAGGATATGCGGATTGTATTTATCTAGATCCATTAACTCATACTAAAATAGATGAAGTAGGAGCAGCAAATTTTTTTGGAATTACAAAAGATAATAAGTTTATGACGCCTAAATCACCTACTATTTTACCTAGTATCACAAGAAAAAGCTTGATGTATTTAGCTAAAAACGAACTAGGTATGGAAGTTATCGAAGGCGATGTATTCGTAGATAAGCTAGATATTTTTAAAGAAGCAGGAGCTTGCGGAACAGCCGCTGTTATAACTCCAATTAGTAGAATCGATACTGAAGAAAAATCATATAAATTTTATAGTGATACTTTAGTAGGCCCAATAACACAAAAACTTTATGATCTATTAACAGGAATTCAATTTGGGGATCTTGAAGGGCCTCATGGGTGGATTAGAATTTTGAAATGAAAGCCAGTTTTTACTGGCTTTTTCTATATAAATTTATTGATAAATATAATAATTTTAAGTGCAAAAATATTTTTCAAAAAAACAGAAAAAAAAGCTTGTGTTAAAAGCGCTTTCATTGTATAATCAAATATGTGGAAAAGATAATTAATAACAGAGGAAAACAGAATCATTCAAAAATTAGCATATACA
>JAOZSU010000153.1:0-3459 GCA_029939475.1 Mycoplasmatota bacterium
AAGCTTTTTCATTTTGGTTAACAATCATTTCTAAACCACCTATTCCACTTGCATAATAGACTCCTACACGATCTGGATTGTATTTAGAAAAATCTATTTCACTATCAGCTATTGCTTCATCTGAAGCAACCATTGCAAGTTGAACAAAACGGTCCATTCTTTTTAACTGTTTTCTATCAAAATATTCTTCAAAATTAAAGTTTTTGACTTCCGCAGCTATAGTAACATCATCATTAGAAGCATCATATCTAGTTATATAATTTATTCCACTAACACCTTTTTTAATGTTATTCCATGTGGTTTTCACATTGTTTCCAACAGGATTAATTGTTCCGATTCCTGTAATTACTACTCTTCTCATAACAGTTTCTCCTAACTCTAAATCATTCCGCCATTAACATTTATCACTTGACCAGTAATATATTTTGCCTGATTACTAGCTAAAAACAAACAAATGTTTGCAATATCATTAGGCGTTCCAAATTCCTTTAATGGTATTTGGCTTAAATATTGTTTTTTTATATCTTCTGGTAATTTATCTGTCATTTCTGTTTTTATAAATCCAGGAGCTACCGCATTTACACGAATGTTTCTACTACCAAATTCTTTAGCTAAACTTTTTGTTAAACCAATAATCCCTGCTTTAGAAGCAACATAATTTGCTTGACCAGGATTACCAATTATACCAACTACACTCGTTATATTAATAATAGAACCAGACTTGTTTTTTAAAAAATGTCTCGTAATATTTTTACACATATTCCAAGTTCCTTTTAAATTAACATCTATTACTTTATCAAAATCTGATTCACTCATTCTTAACATTAAATTATCTCTGGTAATACCAGAATTATTTATAAGTATATCAATTTTGCCATATGTTTCAATTGCTTTATCAATTAAAGCTTTTGATTCTTCAAAATTAGATACATCACCTTGCAATACTATTGAATTCCTTCCTGCTTTATTTATCTCATCTGACAATAATAAAGCTTGCTTTTCAGAAGAAACATAATTAATAATTACATTCGCATCATTTTCAGCAAAAGCTCTTGCAATAGCTTTCCCAATTCCTCTAGCACTTCCTGTAATTAATACAGTTTTATTCTTAAATGAGTACATTCTATACCTCCAATTTAGTTAAAGTATTTTGTAAAGATATTAAATCTTCTATATTTAGCAATGTAATATCTCTATTAATTTTTTTAACTAGTCCGCAAAGTGTTTTTTTAGGACCTATTTCTATGAAAGTATCAATACCATCATTAATTAATACTTCAATAGATTGATAAAATAAAACGCTATTGGTTATTTGTAAAACCATCATTTCTTTTAAATTATTTTTATAATAATTACCAGTTACATTGACAAGTAATTTTTTCTTTGGTTCTTGCAATTCTATACTATCTAGATAATTTTCAAAATCAATTGCTGCCTGACTCATCAGTTGAGAATGAAATGCTCCACTTGTTTTAAGTGGAATCACTCTTTTTGCGCCAAATTCTTTAGCTAAAACGCTGAGTTGATCAATAGCTTCAGGTTCACCACTTATAACCAATTGATTATATGTATTGTAATTAGCTATTGTTGTATAACCCTTGACTTTTGGTATTAATGATTCAAGAATTTCTCCTTTAAGTCCTAAAACAGCACTCATCTTTCCAGGCTTCTTAGAAACTGCCAGATTCATAAACTCACCACGGCATTGTACTACTTTAAGTCCTGTAGAAAAATCAAAAACTTCGTTATGTAAGTACGCTCCATATTCTCCAAGACTAAGACCTAAACTATAATCACTATTTATGTTATATTCTTTCAATATTTCTAAAATAGCTTGATAAAAAACAAACATAGCTACTTGAGTATATTTGGTATCGTTTAATTTTTTTTCATCAAAAAACATGATGTTTTTGATGTTATATCCCAAAGTTTTATTAGCTTCATCAAAAACATCTCTAACTGTTCCATATGCTTCATAAAGATCTTGACCCATCCCAAGGTATTGTGACCCTTGACCGGAAAACATAAAAGCTACTTTCATTTAATAATTCCTTTAGCTACTAAACTTTTTTCAAATATATCTTCTAAAATTTCTTTAACACTTCGTATTTCTTTTACTAACCCAGCAGATTGTCCAGCCATAAAGCTTCCGCCATCCAAATCGCCATCAAAAACAGCTTTGCTTAAAGATCCTAAAGTTAATTTTTCTAATTCTTCAAGGTCAGTATCACCATATTTTGTTAAATTTAGATATTCTCTAGCCATTTTATTCTTTAATACTCTTACAGGAGCTCCAGTTTGTCTGCCCGTAACTACTGTATCTGTATCTTTGGCCTTTATTACTTTGTTTTTATAATTTTCATGAATTGGGCATTCATAACTAGCTAATAAAACAGTTCCAATTTGCACTCCCTTTGCGCCTAATACAAACACTGCATCTAAGCCTCTATGATCAGCTATTCCTCCAGCTGCGATTACAGGTATATTAACTGCGTCAACTACTTGAGGCACCAAAGCCATAGTCGTTAATTCTCCAATATGTCCTCCAGCCTCTGTACCTTCTACAATTAAAGCATCTGCTCCTGATCGCTCTAATCTTCTCGCAAAAGCAACGCTAGGAACAACAGGTATCACAATGATTCCTGCTTCTTTCCATTTTTTTATATATATTCCAGGATTCCCAGCACCTGTCGTGACAACCTTAACTTTTTCTTCAATTACAATATCACTAATTTCTTTTACATAGGGACTCATCATCATAATATTTACACCAAAAGGTTTATCTGTTAATTCTTTTGTCTTGCGAATTTCTTCTCTAATTCTTTTACCATCCCAACCTCCTGAAGCAATTAATCCTAATCCGCCAGCATTACTAACAGCGGCTACTAGTTGATGGGTAGCTATGTTTGCCATGCCTCCTTGAATAATTGGGTATTTAATATTTAACAAATCTCTAATATCCATTTGTATCTCTCCTATAATGTAATTAGGGCTCCACCCCATGTTAATCCGCCACCAAAGGCAACTGTAATAAATTTATCACCTTTTTTTATATATTTCAATTTAATTGCTTCATCAATAGCTATTGGAACACTTGCGGCTGAAGTATTTCCATATTTATCAATATTTAAATATATTTTATCTTTATCTATGCCTAAATCATTAGCTGATTTATCTATTATTCGTTTATTTGCTTGGTGAACAATAAAATAATCTAAATCTTTTATGCTTATATTATTTCTTTTTAATAAATCTTTAATAGTTTTAGGCATAATTCTCGTAGCAAATTTAAAAACTTCACTACCTTTCATATGAATATGATCTTGAGGGCTAATTGCGTTGATTTCTGGATTTTTTATTTCAGGGTTTTTACAAAATAGTAACATTTCTGTATCTCCTTGAGCGCCTGTTATAATATCTTTGATATTATCCTCATTGCTTTCTGAGATAATCATAGCT
>JAOZSU010000154.1:0-3442 GCA_029939475.1 Mycoplasmatota bacterium
TGATCAGTAAAAGGACCTTCAGGTGAACTTGAAGTAGCTACACCAATTCCTGGATTATCATCATTCCAAGTACTCAATGAATAGTAAAGATAATATGTACCATCAAAATACTGAATATCAGGAGCCCATATATACTTAAATCCATTCCAATCAGGTTTTTCTTCAAAAGCATCGCCAACATATTCCCAGTGAACTAAATCTATTGATCTAATAATTGGAACTAAATGTGAATCTAATTCATATCCCCATACATCTTCTGTCGCATAACAATAAAACCATCCATCTTCAGCACGTATTATACTTGGATCTGCCATAACTGGTTCAAAAACTGGATTTATATATGTTTGTCCACTAATTTCTTCACTTGTAGTTCCTGTTTTGTTAGTTGTTTCAACAGGCAAACAACCTATTAAAGAACCTAGTAATAAAATCATAGTTAATACTAATAACTTTTTCATATTTTTTTCCTTTAAATGATTAGGAACCCATTACATATTGGGTCCCTAATCTTATTTTTATTTTATATATATTTATTTGATTTATTGAGGCAATTCAATAACAACGAAATCTGTAACTTCTACAGTTGATGCAGGATCAGTTCCAGAAATTTGTCCTAAGAATATAGCAAATTTAGCTGTATCAATTGTAACATTTGAATTAAATATATAATAACATGTTGTCCATTCTCCATCAATATCCCATTCAACAGATTCACCTTTTAAATCAGCATATCCATTTGCAGGGTCTTCAATTCCAAGAGCAATTCTTCTTGCTAAATCAGATTTTATTTTAAATGATACAAGATAAGTATAACCATCCTTAATTGAAACATCTGTTTGGTGTAATTGAATATGCCACCAAGCTGTACCTGGATCTGTAATTGCGATTGTAACTTCATTGTTTGCAGCTGACATTGTACCAGTTCCTACAGGAAAATCATAGTTCCAATGTGAATCATCTGCAAAATTAGAATTTAATAAAATATTATAATCATCTATTTCAACCATATTAAAGTTGTCAACTGTTACAGTAGATACTGGATCAGAACCTGCGATTTGTCCTAGGAATAAAGCTATTTTAGCTGTATCAATAGTTGTTGGAGCTCTAAATACATAATAATAAGTTGTCATATCTCCATTAACATTCCATTCAACAGATTCACCTTTTAAATCAGCAAATCCATTAGCTGGATCTTCTAATCCCAACCCTACAACTCTATCAACACTAGACATAATATCTACTGAAACTAAGTAAAGTTTACCTTCTACAATTGAAATTCCATCTTGTTGAAGTTGAATTTTCCACCAAGCATCACTTAAATTTGTAAGTTCAGCTACTACTTGCCCATCGACATATTCCATTGTGCCTTCTCCGCCAGGAAAATCGAAATGCCAGCCATCAGTAGTAGACATATCAGGATTTATAACTACTGATAATGGTCCAGCTGTATCTTCAAGTATGTTTACATTTCTTTCTTTTGTAACAACATTACCAAAATTATCAGTAATAGTATATGTAACTATATAATTACCAGGTGTATCAATATCAACATTAGATGAATTTACAACAACATTACTTGTTATATCTCCATCTTCAAAATCTGTAGCTGTAACCCCATCCATATAATCAATAGTTGTTCCTTCTACAACATTTATAGTAGTTAACCCATCAAACATAGGATAGCTATCTTCTAGTTCTTCAACTTTAAATAAGTCTATATAAACTTTTGTTGTAGTATCGCTATCTAACATTTGACCCATAAAGATAGCATATTTAGCAGTATCAATTGATGTTCTTGCTTGGAAAATATATGTAAATGTTTGCCATTCAGTCGTTAAATCCCAGTTAACTTCATCAGATTTTAAACTGGCATAACCATTTGCAGGATCTTCTATACCTAGTCCAATTCGTTTTGATCCATCTGCTTTAGCAATAACTGTAACAAGATAGGTTTTTCCTTCAGTAATAGTTAATCCTGATTGATGTAATTGAATATGCCACCAATCTGTACCAAGATCAGTTAGATTTGCAACTAATACACCATCTTCAACAGTCATAGTTCCTTGACCAACAGGGAAATCTAATGTCCAACCCAAAATACCTAAAGAGAAATCAGGATTGTATAATGCTGTTGGGTCATCCTTACCTAAAACTATATGAATAACACGGTCAACATATTTAGTTGTTTCACCATCAGTCACTTTATATTGTACTACATAATTAGCACCTTTACTTAAATTAGTAATAACTATATTGTTAGTTGTAATATTAGCTGTAATATCATTCCCATCACCATTTTCAGCTGTTACACCTGACATTACATCAAATTCAGTATTAATTATAACATTTGTTTCATCAACACCAGAAAATACTATATCAGAATCATCAACTTCAGCTATTTCAACACTACAATTATCAATATATACTTTAGCAGGTGATTCATCTTCGCCAATTCTTCCTAAGTATAGAACAAATTTAGCGGTATCAATACTACGATCACTTGTAAAATAATATTCATATGTTTGCATAGTATTAGATAATTCAAACACAACATCTCCACCAGGCAACATAACATATCCATCATCTGTATCTTCCATACCTATACCAATACGTTTAGCCGTATCAGTTTTTGCATCAAAACTTAATTTATAAGTAATTCCTTCTTCAATGCTAATAGTTTGATGCATTTGAATGTTCCACCATTCTTGACCTAAATTAGTTAAATTAGCTTCTAAAACACCATCTACTACTTCAAATGTAGCTTCTCCGCCAGGTTGATCTAGTGACCACCCACCAACAGATAGTGAAAAATCACCATTATACAACGAGTAAGGATTAGATACTACAAATTCTACAGTAATAATTCGTACAACTCTGGCAACATTACCTGCAGAATCTTCAACAGTATAAGTTACTCCATGTTCTCCAAGAATAGTAGAATCTACAAAGCCATCTGTTTGAATAGCACTTGTTAAATCACCATCTTCAGGGTCATATGCAGTAACACCTTCCATAATATCAAAAGTAGCTCCTTGTAAAATGGTTACATCATCTGCTCCTGATATTACAGGAGTTTGATCAGCTGTTATAGCTGAACTAGCCGCTGTTGTTATTTCGCTGCTTTCATTTTGACAAGAAACAAATGAAAATATCATCAAAAAGCTTAAAACCAACACACTTAATTTTTTCATATTTACCTCCTTGGTAAACTGCACCTATTTTTTTACCTTTATTTTACCAAATGGTTTTACCAATGTCAATAGCTTATTGAAAACGCTTGTAAAAACAAAGGACATCAGTTGATGTCCTTTACAGAATCTCTTTCTATTAATTTGGTGGGCGTAACCACTCTAATTGGCGTTTCTCTTCCATTAATTCTTTCTAATAGTAAGCTTACAGAAGTCTCTCCCATTAATTCAGTATAAACTTTTATAGTTGTTAA
>JAOZSU010000155.1:0-699 GCA_029939475.1 Mycoplasmatota bacterium
AGAATTTTAGAATCTTGATTCATAATATTTCTCACTTCCTGTTCCACTTGATTTTATTTAAATAACATATGATTTAATCTTCAGCGTATTTTTCTTTGATTGAACCATTTCTATAAGCTTCTAATAACTCTCTTAAATCATTAATTCTTAAAATTATTTCTTTTCCTTTATTAGTGTCATAAACATAGGTTCTTCTATCATTCAATTCTTCAGAACGAGTTATGGAAATAATATCTCTTTCTTCATCAATTAACTTATAATATGTTTCAAATCTTTCATGAGAAACTAAAAAATAAGCATGTGAATCAGAGATAAGTGAATATCCACCAATATCTATCTTATCAGAGTATGTCTTAGACATACCACCATCAATACTATATATTCTATTGTTAGCTAAAACAACTTGTTCTCCCTTAGTTATATCAAGTGGGACATGCCCATTAATTATTTTTGATTTATTAAAATCTAACTCGAAATCATCATATATCATTTTCAAAATTTTTTCTTCTTCACGATAAATGTAATAAGGGTTAAAAATTTCCTTATGGCTTTCTTTATCTTTGATAAAATACCTTTCAAATGTTTTCATTGTATTTTTACCAAACAATGGCGAAGCTTCCCCTTGCCAAAGCATTAAAAAGTAATCACTATCAGGATTGGTTTTTTCATAGCGATTATGGTATGCATGACGAATTTTAC
>JAOZSU010000155.1:709-3422 GCA_029939475.1 Mycoplasmatota bacterium
GATTCTATTTTTTCAGCCAAGACCCTTATATGACCCATTTCTTCCATAATAATACAATCCATCTATTCTATGTTTCATAAACTGGCGATCTTTTGTAAGAGGTACAGCTGCATGAAATAATAGATTTCCATTATATTTTAGATACATACTACCATTTTGGATTAAATATCTAGCATGTTTCTGTAACATTTCATTGTGAAGAAATAAAAGTGTTAAATGTTCAATAACAGTTTTTTCATCTTCATTTAATTGAAAAGGATTATTTGGATCAATTGTAGGAAAATATGTATCTAACAAATCATATATTTTATCATTTATTTTTATTTTTTTGTTTTTAAAATCAATTTTATCAAGCAAAATTCTATCGTCTAAATGAAAATTAGGATTTCTTTTTATCACTTGATACTCTAATTTGAATTGAATAATACTAATAGCCTTATGTATTCTTGCGACAAAACCTAAATCTTCATCTTTTTGATATCTAACGCTTGTGCCTTTAGGACGAAATTGTATGCATGGATCATCTCTATAATATTTATCTGCTAAACGAGCAAGAGGAATAAGATTTATTCCATACCCATCTTCAAAACAGTCTAAGTTATTATATCTAGCTGCGATTCTTATAACATTCGCAATCATTACTTGACTTCCACAGGCTGCGCCTAGAAAAGAAATGTCATGATTACCCCATTGTATATCAACATTTTTCATACTATAGATTTTTTCCATAATCAAATGAGGGCTTGGCCCACGGTCAAAGATATCTCCAACAATATGCAATCTGTCTACAGCTAATTTTCGAATAACTCTACTTAATTCTAGGATAAATTTGCTCTCTCTTTTAGTTTCAAAGATAGCATCTATAATAGCATTATAATATTTTTCTTTATCTTCATGAGAATTAGATTCATAAATTAATTCCTGTATTATATATGAAAATTCTTCTGGCAATGTCTTTCTTACTTTGCTTTTAGTATATTTAGTAACAATATGTTTAGCTAAATCTATCATATGATACAATACATCTCGCAAGATAAAGTTAATTTTTTCTTCATTATATTTTTTACGATATTTATTCAACATATCAGTTGGATAATAAATAAAAAAAGCTAATCTATTTTTTTCTTTTTCACTTAAATCATTGAATATTAAATCTATTTTTTCTTTGATAATACCTGATGCATTCTTCAAATAATGATTAAAAGCATCATATTCTCCGTGGATATCTGTAATAAAAATCTCTGTCCCCTTAGGCAAGTTTAAAATTGCGCTAAGATTAATTAATTCTGAGCTTACAGTTTGTACTGACGGAAATTCCTTGCTGAGTAATTCCAAATATTTACTTTGATAAGGCATTTTTTCCTCCTAAATATAGTTTAATTTATATATATATTTTAATCTACAAAAAAACGTTTTACAAGTGATTCTTTTATTTATAGATTTTATCCTCAACAAATAAATTATATTGTCAAAGCAAATAACAATCCAAGTCCAACTCCTAAAAACGTACCTATTGCATATCCAATTGAACCACATATAAGTCCAGGAACAGTTAAATTATCATTTTTAATTTGTTTAGTAATAGCAGGAACAAAGGCAGGTCCATAGATACCAGCTGTAGAAGTAACTATAACACAGTCACTATCTATTTTTAAGAATCTTGCGAATATTACATTTACAACAAATGATCCAACAGTAATAATCCCATAGAGAATAATTAATTCTTTAAAATTACTACCGATTAATTTAGAGAAATCAACTGAGGAAGCTAAGGCAAATGAAAATACTAATATTAAATAATGCCCTAAAATATTAGTTCCTTGTGTTTCTCTTATTTTCTTTGAAAATGATCCTATTATTCCAAAAACAGTAACTCCAATTAACATCACAGGAACTAAGAAATCTAGCATTCTTCCATCTTCTGAACCCATTAAAATCCATAGTAAAATTCCAAAAACTGCACTTATTATAGTCATTCCAAAAGCAATAAAGAAAGTAGCGAGTAATCTTCTTGAAGTTTTAAAATCTTTAACATTAAAATTTTCTGTATCTTTTATATCTGATTCTTCTTTTAAATAAGAATTTCGCTTACCAAAAGGTAATATTTTATCTACAATAGGTTTAGCTAATAAAAGCAAGAATACATAGAAAAATGCACCTATAATAATATCTGAAAGATTAGCTAAAGCAATTGTTTCTGTAGACAGGCCAAAAATGTTTGTAATCGCATTGAGATTAGGTGTCCCACCTGTATATAGCCCAACTGCTGCAGCTGATAATACATCTCCGTTCACTATATTTTTTCCATAAAAAAAGAAAGTAACAGTGGTCACGAAGACCACGCTAATAATTAAAGTTATAAACGATTTTATAACTGGTTTTGATAATTTTTTCGCTTCTTTCAAATTAGCCCCAAACAATAATAGAGGTATACCTATAGCTATTGCAGCGTAAGATCCAATTTCACCTATATCTTCACTAATATGGAAATTAATACCTAACTTATTTAAACTGAAAATAATACCTGCAATTAAAAGCCCAAAAAAATAGGCCATTCCTATAGTCCCAAATATCTTTGTTAGCTTAAAATTCTTAAAGCGTATAATAAGATATGGTATAACAAATATTAATATAATATGCAATAAATTTTTAATCATGATTTATTTCTCTTCCATATATACGGTATGTTTTATTTATTCTACCGCCGAATTTC
>JAOZSU010000156.1:0-3414 GCA_029939475.1 Mycoplasmatota bacterium
GGGTTCGCTAAAATAAATGGAATACCGGTAGTTGTTGGGGTAATGGATAGTTATTTTTTAATGGGAAGTATGGGAAGCGTAGTTGGGGAAAAGATTACTAAAAGTTTTGAATATGCGATGTATAAAAAATTGCCAATTATTATTTTTACAGCTAGTGGTGGAGCAAGAATGCAAGAAGGGATTTTTAGTTTAATGCAAATGGCTAAAACAAGCCAAGCTGTTTTAAGACATTCCAAAATGGGGTTACTTTATATTAGTGTTTTAACGCATCCAACAACTGGAGGAGTTACCGCAAGTTTCGCAACACTTGGAGATATTATTTTAGCTGAACCAAATGCTTTAATTGGTTTTGCTGGACCACGGGTAATTGAACAAACGATTAACCAAAAATTACCTGAAGGATTCCAGCGTGCGGAATTTTTAGAAGAAAAAGGGTTTGTTGATAAGGTGGTAAATCGGAAAGATTTAAAGCTAACATTATCACAACTTCTAAAATTACATAGGAGGAATCAATAATGAATATTTTAGCTAAAGAGCGAAAAGTTCGTGAGTTAGAAAGTAAAATTGATGAACTAGGGAATGGCGAAGTTACTGAAAAATTAAAGGTAGAAATTGAAAATTATAAACAAGAAGCAATGATTAATTTAACAGCTTGGGATAGAGTATTACTTGCAAGACATCAACTCCGCCCAACTGCGAAAGAGTTTATTGATTATTTATGTAATGATTTTATTGAATTAAAAGGGGACCGTTTATTCCGTGATGATAAATCAATTATTGGCGGAATTGGTAGTATTAACGGTAATGTTGTAACGATTATTGCTCAACAAAAAGGGAAAAGTTTAGAAGAAAATTTAGAACGTAACTTTGCAATGCCTCATCCTGAGGGATACCGCAAAACTTTAAGATTAATGAAACAAGCAGAAAAGTTTAGAAGACCGATTATTACCTTAATAGACACTCCAGGTGCTTATCCAGGGATCGGCGCAGAAGAACGTGGCCAAGGAGAAGCAATTGCTAGAAATCTTCTTGAGATGAGTGACTTAAGTGTACCAACAATTGCGGTAGTTATTGGTGAAGGAGGAAGTGGTGGAGCACTTGCTTTAGGAGTAGCTAATACAGTAATGATGTTAGAAAACGCAATTTACTCAATTCTAAGTCCTGAAGGTTACGCAACTATCTTATGGAAAGATGCAAGCCTCGCTAGTGAAGCAGCAGAGGCTATGAAATTAACAAGTTATGATTTAGAAGAATACGGAATTATCGATCGAATTATTAAAGAACCGCTTGGCGGAGCGCATTTTAATAAAACGGAGACATTTCAAAAAACTAAGCAAGCAATTTTAGAAGAATTATTTAAATTAAAAAAATTAACAGGTGAAGAATTAAAAAGATTACGGATGGAAAAATACCGTGACTATGGGTTCTTCCAACGATTTAATTACGATAACCTTTAGGAGAGTGAATTAATGATTTATACTAAAATATTAGGAACAGGTAGTTATGTTACTTATCCTTTTGCAGTAGAAGACGCTGATAACTCAGGTAACTATTTTTTAAGAGCTTATCGTTATCGTAGTTCAGATTCTACTAATACTGAGATGACTGAAGGTACTGACTTCACTTATAATAGTGGAACAGGGGAAGTAGCAATTACTGATGGTTCAGTGTCTACGAGTGATGTATTTCAATTCGTATATACAGCAGGAAGCTATCTTTCAGGAACAGACCCTTTTACTTCTAATAGTGGTGATTTATGTGCTATTAAAGCAGATGAATGTGCTATCTTTATTAGAACAAGTACTAGTGTTTCTAAGTTACAGTCAGTTTCTTTTGATGTTAATTTTGATAGATTAGATATTAAAGAAATTGGTACTACTGACGTTGTAGCATATGGAGCACGAGACATTACTACTAGTGTTACTTTAGGTAGTATTGTTGAGACTTGGAGTATTGATGAAGCTATGAGAGATAAAATAGGTGAATCATACGGGATATTAGATGTTCGTGAATATGGTGATGACATGAATATTATTGTTAAAGTATATTCAGATAATACTAAAGCTACATTTAAGATGGGATATAGGTTGAATAACCTTTCACCTACTACTATTGACGATGGTGATGCTATTGATGATTATGAAACAAGAAATGTTACACTTGAAGGTGACCATTGTTTAGTCACTTCAAATGAAACTACTCTTGATGCATAAATAAGATAAATATTGTGTTTGATGGGGTTAAATTAATTCAACGGGTCTTTACTCCCTCTGAATTAAAACCCCTTCAGACGCAGTTGCAGAGCGTGGGCTCACGTTTGAATGACCTTAAAATATAAGAAAAACTGTATGTTCTAATCATTAAGAAGTATATTTTATAATAAAGTAGGAGGCAATATGAAAAAAGATTTAATAGAAGTGTCATCACTCCTTTTAGATGAAATATTAGATAAATCATCACGAGTAATGGTAGGTAAGTTGTTGAAAAGAGTGGACATCTGTTCTGATGTTGACATCTTGAAAAAAAATGTAAAAGAATTAGTGTATGAAGAATTTCGTTCGATTAAATGTTTAATTGAAGTGCACGCAAAAAGTTTGAATTTACCTAGAGTAACACGTGTTGTGGAATTTAAAGAAGAAAATACCACTACCTAATTGATATTGGGCAGTGGTTTTTGTGCATATGTAAGAAAACAAATAAGGAGAATATAAGATGAGTGAAGAAACTAAAAAGTCAGAAGAAGTAAAAGAAGTTGTAGTACCTGTAGTTGAAGTTGCGCCTACTATTCCTATTGTAGTACCAGAACCAGTCGCTGTTCCTGTAGTTGAAGCTCCAGTTGTTCAACCTACTGCTGTTGAAGCAGTTGTGTTAGACCCGCTTGAAACAGAAGCAGTAACCAAAACTGACGAAGAAACAGCAAAAGAAATGTTAAAAATATTGTCTGATAATGAGAATGTAGCTTTAGCTGAAGCTGCTATTAACAACAATGAGATAGAATTTGAGTTAAAAGGTTCTGTTTATAGAGTGAGAAAAACTAATTTTCAAGAAAAACAAGACGCTAATAAATTTAGGATGAAAAGATTTGTAGAACTACTTAAAGATGAAGATAGTGTGTTAGAAAAAGATTTGAAAAAACTCTATAAAGCTAAAGGGATTGACGTTGATGAGTTAGATAAACAGATAATAGAATTAGATAGTCAGCAGAAATCTTTAATGTTAGACTTAGGTAAAGCTGTCAAAGACAATAGAAGTAAACCTGAATTAGAAAAATATAAAGAAGAAATTTTAAATGTCACTGCAACTACTGCAGGGCTAAACCAAGAAAAACAACAGTTATTAGAGTTTAGTCTTGAAAATAGAATCCTTATGGAAGTATATAGTTACATGATATGGATGATATCTGAAAAGAAAGTG
>JAOZSU010000157.1:0-3401 GCA_029939475.1 Mycoplasmatota bacterium
TATCTGTGCTTTTTTAGTAGCTATATCGATTCTTTTATTTATTATATTTTTCTTTCCAAAATTAATTACAGAAGAAATTCAAAAGAGATTTCATGCATAAAAAAATACCTCTGGTTTTCTAAAAACAGAGGTATTATATTTATCCAATGATTATCTTTTCCCTTGCATATTCAATATTAGATACCTGAGGAACACCCCAATTTCTATTCATTAAACCAAATATAGAAATAGGTCCAAGTCTACCTAAAAACATTAATAATGACAGAAGTATCTTTGATGTAGGCATTAAAAATGGTGTAATACCCATGCTAAGTCCTACGGTTCCAAAAGCACTAAATGTTTCAAATAACATTTTAAGAAAAGTCATTTCAGGAGAAGGATTATTAGCTTCGACTCGAACTAAAATAATAAATACAACAATTATAGAAGTTAAAGCTAATCCAGCTAAAGTAAAAGCTTTTGTTCTTGATTCAGAACCAATTCTTCTCTTATTAATAATGATAGGTTTTCCTTTTAAAAAACTTACAATTGAACGAAACATGATATAAAATGTTGTTGTTTTAATACCACCACCAGTAGAGTTAGGTGAAGCGCCAATAAACATAAATATCATAATTACTGTTAGGGTAGAGAAAGAAAATAAGTTCATATCTATAGTTGAAAAGCCAGCTGTTCTTGTGGTTATACTTTGAAATAATGCCTCTAACCAAGAAACATTATGATATTCAAATAATTTAATGATTAAAGTTCCAGTTACAATAAGAAACAATGTAGCTTTTATGACAATTTTTGAATATAAACTTAAGGCAGACCATTTTCTTTTGCTTAAAATATCTCGAATAACAATAAAACCTATACCACCAATAACAATTAGAATCATCGTATTAAAATTAAGTAACAAATTAGAATTATAAACTTGTAATGATGAACTACCTAAAATATCAAAACCAGCGTTATTAAAAGATGATATAGAATGAAAAGCAGAAATGCCTAAAGCCTTCCAAAAACTAAAGTCTTGGATAAAAACAATAAAATTGATTATCATACCAACAAACTCAATAATTAGAGTTGTTATTATAATAGATTTTACTAGTCGTACGACTCCAGACAAAGAATGTTGGTTTAGAGCTTCTTTTATAACATAACGTTCAGTCACTCCAATTTTAATTCCTAAAACAATTAAAACATAGATTGCGATTGTGACTATTCCTATACCACCTATTTGAATTAGTGAAGCTAAAACAACTTTACCGAATACTGATAGAGTACTGGAAAGATCGGGTATAGTTGAAAGTCCCGTTACACAAACTGCAGAAGTGGAAAGAAATATAGAATCAACCCAAGACAAAGCTTGACCTGTTTGAGTTGATATAGGAAGTTTAAATAAAAATACTCCTATAATAATAATTCCCAAAAAGCTCATTACAATCACTGAAAGTGGTGTGATTTTTCTTTTCTTCATAAAGATACCTACCTTTTAAGAATAGCAAAAATACTTTAGATATTATACTACTTTTCCTTGATTTTGGCAAATACCAACAAACTTACAATATCTTTTATTTTTAGGTTTTATATATATAATTTTTTGATATAATGTATATTGATAGGTAGGAGGAAGCTATTATGTTAATATTAATAGGGCCTAGTGCATCGGGAAAAACAGAAGCAGCCAAAATAATGATTAACCGATATCCGATTTCTCGTGTGGTTACATGTACCACAAGAAAAAAAAGAATTAACGAAATAGATGGATTTGATTATCATTTCTTTACAAAAGATGAATTCTTAGAATTAGAAAAACAAGGATATTTTATTGAAACTGCTAAGTATAATGATAATTATTACGGAACTCCTAAGAATGAGTTAGGAGATGATAAATTCATCATTTTGGAGCCTCGAGGTTTGGAATCGTTCTTAAAACTAAAACCATGCCCTATAGTTGCGATTTTTCTTAAAACCGATGAATCAGTTCGTATAGCGAGAATGAAAGAAAGAAAAGATAAAATAAAAGATATTAAAAAGCGAATAATATCTGATAGAATTGATTTTGATCTAACAAAAATAAAAGGACTTGATTTAGTTATTGATACTTCAAATATATCTCAAACTGATTTAGCAGATAAAATCTATTATAAATATATAGAATTATTAAAAATAAAAAAAAGGGAAAAATAAAATGGAAGTCAAAATTAAAAAAGCGATAATAACTGATGTACCTATTATTTTAGATTTAATAAAAGGTATTGCAGAATATGAAAAATTGTTAGATCAAGTGGAAACTACTAAAGAGCTTTTGAAACAACAGTTATTTGAAGAGAAAAATGCATTTGTATATTTAGCATATGTAAATAAAAAACCTGTAGGGTTTGCTTTGTATTTTTATAATTTTTCTACTTTTAAAGGAAGAAAGGGATTATACTTAGAAGATTTATTTGTCTTACCAGAATACCGTTCTAAAGGAATAGGAGAACAATTATTTAATACTTTAATAAAAGAAGCTAAAACAAATAATTGCGGACGGATGGAATGGGTTTGTTTAAACTGGAATGAACCAGCAATCAACTTTTATAAAAAGAAAAAAGCTAAATCATTAGATAACTGGATTATCTTTCGTTTAGATGAAAATAATTTTTAAGCAAATCATTTTGAATAAACAATAACATTTGTTAAAATAAATAGGAAATTTTAATAGGAGGAATATAATTATGCCAGTAAAAGTAACAACAGAAACATTTAAAAAAGAAGTATTAGAATCAGATGTACCAGTAATAGTTGATTTTTGGGCACAATGGTGTAGACCATGTATTATGTTAGCACCAGTATTGGAAGAATTAGAACAAGATATGGCTGGTAAACTTAAAATAGCAAAAGTAAACGTAGACGAAGAAGGATATTTAGCAAATCAATTTAGAGTGTCAAGCATTCCTACAGTATATTTATTTGAAAATGGAAAAGTAAAAGACCAAGTAATAGGCTTGATGAGAAAAGAAGATCTTAAGAGACGTTTAGGTTTATAATTGATGTACGATACAATAGTAATAGGTGGAGGACCAGCAGGAGCAACCTCCGCTATTTATTTGCAAAGATTTAAAAGAAAAACTCTTTTAATAATGAAAGACTTTGGAGCCTTAGGAAAGACAAAACATATTGATAATTACTATGGTTTTGAAGAAACAATTACAGGCCCTAAATTATTAGAAAGAGGAATCAATCAAGCAAAGAGACTTGGAGTTGAAATTGTTAAGGATGAAGTTTTAAGAATTGATAGTTTTAATGATTTTGTAATTAAGACAACTAAGGGAGAATACAAGGCTAAAACCGTTATACTTGCGACAGGAAAAACTCAAGCTAATTTAAAAGCTAAAGGATATGTATCTTCTACATTATTCTCCCAGAAGTAA
>JAOZSU010000158.1:0-3391 GCA_029939475.1 Mycoplasmatota bacterium
AGCTGTATGTATCACTGGATCCAGCAGTTAATAATATAATTCTTTCTTCATCGCATAAACAGTTAAAGCTAGAGAAGGATTGCAAAAGCCGCATTGGTCCGCACCTTCTTCGCCAAAATAAAGACCAAGTTTTTCAGCTTCATCTTGAATTCCTTCAACAGTTGTAATACTTCTATTTTCAACAGAAGCGGTTAAAACTGAACAAGAAGGTACAGGTTTTCCATCTAAAAGAACAGTACAAACACCGCAGCTTGTATTGTCACAGCCTCTTCTAACGCTTAGATAATTATATCTTCTAAGTGTATCTAAAAGGTATTCCCCAGGTTCGCATATAAAGCTTTTAGGTTCATTATTTACAGTTAATTTAACTTGCATCCGCATTCACCTTCTTTATTCCACGTTTTATATATGTTTTAACTAACCCAATGCGATAATCTTTTGAACTTCTTGTATTGCTAGAAACTTTTATTTCATCTAATAAAATATTAATAGCTTCATCAATTTCTAAAGAAGTAATCTTGGATTGCTTATTTAGAAATTCCATTGCATTATAAGCCAAGGAAGCTATATATGGAGTTGACCCTACAGAAATCATATACTTATTTTCCACTTTTACTATCGCAAAATTGATGATAGAAAAGTCTAAAGCTGTAGTAGCTACCTTCTTGTAAAAACCAATCCCTTCTTTTCTCTTTATCTTAACAGACAATAAAATATCTCTTTCTTTAGTCGGATTCTTTATAAAATCAACCAAAGATATTTCTCCTAATTTATAAAAAACCAATGTCGTATCCATAACTAATAACGCAGGATAAATATCTGAAAAAGCTAAACGTGCCATCACAGTTCCGCCAATGGTAGCAATATTGCGCACATTAATGCCCATGATGTTATGACAAGCTTTAGATAATATTCCATTATATAAATTAGCTATGTCGCGATTGGTTTCAATTTGTCTAAGTGTGGCCATTGATCCTATTTCGATTAAATCATCATTTACAATTATTTTATCTAAATTGAAATTATCTAATGAAATAAGTTTTTCTGCAGATTTTATGGTTAATTTTAACCAAGCTCCTCCGCCTTTAATATAATTTTTCCTGTTTTCTAGAAATAAAGAATAAGCTTCTTCAATGCTTTTAGGATTTACATATTCATTAAGAATCAAAACCATCATTCCCTTCTATCAATTTTTCTAAATCTTTTATATAATCAACATCAATTAATACACCATCATCAAAAACTTCAATTATAGTAAAATCATAATGATTCCGAAATTCTTTTAAATTACTATATTTCGTATCTAAGAGTTTTTGTTTAAATTCTTTTTTAAAGAAAATAGGATGTCCTAAATGATAATTGAAACTTGGAACTCGTATATCACCAGTTGTATCTAATATTTCCTTGTAAGTTGATGGTTTGATTTTAGGATAATCTCCAGGAATTATAAAGAAATCATTTGCTACTTCTTTTACTCCTTTTTTAATTGAAGAAAACATCCCTTCTGAATAATTCTCATTATAAATGACTTTAACAAAATTATATGTTTTCAAAAAATCATTCATTTCATCATGATAATATCCTGTAACAACAATTACAACTTCACAAAATTGGTGCATTGTTTCTATAGCCTGTGAAATCAAAGGTTTGTTTTTGTATAGCATCATCATTTTGTTTATTTTAGCTCTTGAAGAATATCCGCCAGCCAATACAATACCATCAATCATATCCGACTCCTAAAACGCTTTCATTATTATAAAAAAAATAAAATTGTTAACCTTTATTATAACATAAAATATATATATATACTATATTTTATAGTCCAAAAGGTTAACAATTTTGATTTATTTAAGCAATTTAATATTATTTCTAGTTTTAATGTGCAAATAATGTTGTTTTCTTATATATTCTATCATTAATTCTGCGACATCAAAAGGTATTTCTCTAACTATACGTAGATTTCTTAACATTTCGAAATCGCCTCCACCATTAGCACGGTAATTATTCAGTGCTAAAGTGAAAAGATCTGTATCTTTTACTTCTTTGCCTTTATATTTTACGCTTTTAACCCTTTTACCAAACGGTTTTTGAAGATCGAAAACATAATCAATTCCCGCAATCATATCATAATTGTAATGTTCAACTTTAGGATATGAAAATCGTGGATTATATGTGATTATTCCATCTTTAACAATGAAATATTCAGCACATTTTTCAAGGTATTTTCTAAGATTTAATCCGGCGATTTCTACAACAACCAAAGTATTAGAATATACATAAGTTGATAATACATCGCGAATCGTAATATGTTTTTTAAATCCAGACACTTGATTTGCTAGAGATGTCGCGGATAACATAGCTCCCGTTGCATCTAGTTGAATATTATTTATAAAATCGACTATTGCGTGTTTTTCAAGTCTTGCCTTAAAAGCATCTTTAACTTCTAAGTCTCCTTCAACGACCTCTCCAATAATTTCATCTAAGAAAAGCTGATTATTAGCTTCTATTTCTTTTAATATTTCTTTAGGCCTTGGGTCTTCATCATACAGCTTAGCGGGAATCAATTTACCTTCAACTTCTTTTATTTTTTTAGAATTATCGAAAGTAACATCCACATTTCCTAAAAACATTCCGTTAGCCCCAGGTTGAACAACTATTCTATTACCTTTTTTCTGAATTATTTCTCGGTGTTGGTGTCCTGTTAATAAAACATCAATTTCAGGGATTTCTTCAAAGATTCGATATCCTTGATTTTCTCCCGTATCTTTCACAAAAGCTTCTCCCGTCAATATATCTCGTTCAAACCCACCGTGATAAGCTGCAATTATTAAATCGACTTCACCTTTATATTTGTCAACTATTTTTTTAGTTTCTGACACAGTATCTTTAAATATTAAGTCTTCTATATTAGTTGGATTTTCCCAATTAGGAATGTATTTAGTAGTTATGCCTATAGTCAAAACTTTTATTCCCTGTGGCATTTCTAAAATATCATATCCATTTTTAAATGCCAAATCTTCACCTTTATATATGTTTTGACATAATGTTTTAGCGGATATTTGATTAATAAAATCATCTAGATAATTTTTGCCATAATTAAAATCATGATTTCCTGGAATAAAATAATCATAATTAATGATATTAAAAATTTTTGCGGCTGGATTAGAATATTTTTCTCTATTTAATTGATGAAAATACATCAAAGGACTACCTTGTAAAATATCCCCGAGATCTAAAATAATTGTTTTTGATTTATCATAAGCTTTAATCATGGTAATTATTTTAGATAATCCATAATCAGTTTTAGAATTATTACTATATTCAATTGGTAAAATATGTCCATGGATATCAGATGTAAATAAAATATGAATTTTAGAATCTTGATTCATAA
>JAOZSU010000159.1:0-3384 GCA_029939475.1 Mycoplasmatota bacterium
AAGATGATTTAGCTTATTATAAAATACCTTATGAGTTACTACCACTACCAAAAAAAGGTGATATATGGCAAGGAATTAACCGAAAAGGAGAAGTGCTTTGTGACGCAACTATTTTAAATGTTATCAAAAATAAAAGCACAGATAGAACAGCTGTAATACATGTATCTGTACCTAAAAAATATCTTTATGACTTTATTACAATAAGGAGTCCAAAATGAGCGAATCTGATATAATAGTTTGTCGCTGTGAAGATGTTACACTAGCTGACGTTCGTAAATGTTTAGAAGAAGGATATACAACATTTGAAGAAATAAAAAGAATTTTAAGAGTAGGTATGGGTCCTTGCCAAGGACAGACATGTTCGATTATCATTCAAAGAGAAATTGCTAGATATTTAAATAAACCAGTAGAAGAAATAAAAACACATAAAACAAGACCTTTGGTTACAGGAGTTGTTTTATCTGATATTGCAGGTGCTTCGGATGAATAAAAAAAGCATTGTGATTATAGGAGCTGGAATAAGTGGACTTAGCACTGCTTATTATTTAGCAAAAAAGGGTTTAAAAGATATCTTAGTAATTGATAAAAGTTTTTTAAACAGCGGTGCCACCGGAAGATGTGGGGCTGGTGTTAGGCAACAATGGGGAACTAAATTAAACTGTATTTTAGCTAAAAAATCAATTGAATTTTTCGCCAAAGCCGAAGAAGAATTAGGATATGAAAAAGATATTGAGTTTAAACAGAAGGGATATTTGATTTTAGCTACAGATGAAGAAGAAGATGAGACATTCAAAGAAAACGTAATTCTTCAAAATTCTTTAGGAATCCCTTCAGTAAAACTCACAGTAGATGAAGCTTTGAAAATAGTACCTCATCTAAATCCCAAATCATTTATAAGCGCAACCTATTGTAAGACTGATGGCCATGTAAACCCATTTTTAATGAGTGAAGCTTATTTTAAAGCAGCTAAGCGTTTAGGAGTAGAATTTTCTTTTTTTGAAGAAGTTTTAGATATCGAAACTCAGAATAATAAAATTCAAAAAGTAATAACCAATAAAAGAGAAATCATCACTGATAAGATATTAAACGCAGCTGGTGGATATGCCTATGAAATAGGCCAAATGGCAGGTATTGATATACCAGTATATTCAGAAAAACATGAAATATTAGTAACTGAACCAACAAAAGAAATGCAAGGGCCAATGGTTATGAGTTTTTCCAAAAACATCTATTGCCAACAAGTTCCTCATGGTAGTTTTTTAATGGGAAGAACTAACCCGGATGCATTGCATAATCACGATATTTCATCTTCTTGGGAGTTTTTAGATGAAATGAGTAAAACAGTAACTGAAATATTACCCGAAGTTGCTAAACTAAGAGTTATCAGAACTTGGGCTGGTTCTTATAATGTAAGTCCGGATCATCAACCAATTATATCAAATACTGATGATTTAGAAGGGTTTTATATTGCCTGTGGATACTCTGGACACGGATTTATGTTCGCGCCTATTACAGGAGAATTATTAAGTCAAATGATTTTAGGATTAGAAGTAGAAGATTATGCAAAAGAACTGCATATTAATAGATTTAAAGAAAATAAAGTAACTGACTTTGAAAGGTCAGTAGTATAAGAAAGGAAGTAATGATATGGCTATTTATGATTTTCGTGCAGAACCACTAACGGATTTTTCAAACCAAGAGAATTTAAGAAAGTATGAGGAGGGATTAAAGACAGTTCGTAAGTATATCGGAGATGAGTATCCTTTAATTATTAATGGAGAACGAGTATTTACTGAAAATAAAATTGATTCTTTAAATCCATCAAATCACAAAGAAGTTTTAGGTTCGATTTCTCAAGCGTCCATAAAAGAAGCGGATTTGGCTATGGAATCTGCTTTACAAACATTTGAATACTGGAAAAAAGTTGATCCAAAAGTTAGAAGTGATGTTTTATTTAAAGCTGCGAATATTATGAAAAGAAGAAAATTTGAATTATCAGCTTTAGAAACTCTTGAAGCTGGTAAACCTTGGGTTGAAGCTGATGCAGATGTAGCTGAAGCTATTGACTTTTTAGAGTACTATGGAAGGCAGATGTTAACACTATCAAGAATAGACGATGTTGTTCTAAGTAGAAGAGATATAGAACGCAATGAATACAAATATATACCTCTTGGAGTTGGAGCGATTATTACACCTTGGAACTTCCCACTTGCTATTCTTTCAGGTATGACAAGTGCCGCAGTTGTATCTGGAAATACAGTTCTGTTAAAACCGGCTTCAACTACACTTTTAATAGCCTATAAATTTGTTGAAATAATGGAAGAGGCAGGACTTCCTGCAGGAGTAATTAACTATGTTCCTGGAAAGGGATCAATTGTTGGAGATTATATTGTTAAACATCCTAAAATTCGTTTTATTTCATTCACTGGTTCTAAAGCAGTAGGTTCTCAGATTTATGAAAACGCAGCTAAAATTCAAAAAGGTCAAATTTGGTTAAAACGTGTTATAGCTGAAATGGGTGGAAAAGATGCTATATTAGTTGATAATGATTGCGATCTTGAATTAGCAGCTGAATCAATTGTAGTATCTGCATTCGGTTTCTCTGGACAAAAATGTTCTGCTTGTTCAAGAGCTATAATTCATGAAGATGTCTACGATGAAGTAGTAAAACTTATCAAAGAAAAGACATTAAAGATAACTTTAGGAAATGTAGAAAACTTTAATAATAAAATGGGGCCAGTAAATGACCATTTAGCATTTGAAAAAATAACTGATTATATAGAAGTCGGTAAAAAAGAAGGTAAACTACTTGTAGGTGGCGGTAGCACTGATGAAGTAGGATACTTTATAGAACCTACAGTGTTCATTGACTTACCATATGACGCTAGAATTATGCATGAAGAAATATTTGGCCCAGTTTTAGCTGTAACTAAGGTTAAATCATTTGAAGAAGGCATTGAAGTTGTAAATAATACTGAATACGGATTAACTGGTTCTGTTATATCAAATAATAGAACACATATAGAAATGGCTAGAGAAGATTTCCATGTTGGTAATTTATATTGCAATAGAAAATGTACAGGCGCAATTGTTGGTTATCAACCATTTGGAGGATTTAATATGAGTGGTACTGATTCTAAAGCAGGAGGCCCAGATTATTTGATTTTACATATGCAAGGAAAATCTATTACAGAAGCATTCTAGAAAATAAAAACGATGTTTATTAAAAAGCATCGTTTTTTTATAAGCAATAACCAAGCTTGTACTTAATCCATATGTTATAATTGTTTTAGCTTAGGGATGGAGGAAATTCATGGTTAAAAAAACATTACGGGTTGAAGGAATGACTTGTGCTATGTGTGCTAAAACTATTGAAAGAACATA
>JAOZSU010000160.1:0-3372 GCA_029939475.1 Mycoplasmatota bacterium
ATACATCTGGAGCTACAGAAGCTAATAATTTAGCCTTAAAAGGATATGCCTTTGCTAATGCATTTAAAGGCAAACATATTATTACCTCGCCATACGAACATTCAAGTGTTACAACCTGCCTAAATTATTTAAGCGACAAAGGGTTTATAATTGATGTTTTAGATGTTGACGATTTTGGGTTAGTTGACATAAATGAACTAGAAAGCCTTATAAATGAAGATACTATTTTAGTTTCTATTGCTCTTGTTAATTCTGAACTTGGAATATTACAAGACTTTGAAGCTATTAAAAAAGTGCTAAAAAAACATAAAAATGTTGCCTTTCATTCAGATTTAACTCAAGCAATAGGTAAACTTAATGTTGATTTATCAGGAATAGATTTAGCTACTTTTTCAGGCCATAAAATCTATGGGTTAAAAGGCATAGGAGCTTTGCTTAGAAAACGTCATATTCATTTAGAACCCGTTATCCATGGAGGTAAATCCACAAGTATTTTTAGAGGAGGAACTCCACCAGCTCCACTTATTAATAGTTTATCTACGGCTTTAAAAGAAGCTTATAATGATTTTCCTAATAAATTATCTCATATTGAATATATAAATAAATATTTAAGAGAGTCATTATCCGAAATTAAAAATACTCATATAAATTATGAATCCGGAATACCTCAAATATTAAATGTTTCTTTTTTAGATATAGAAGCTTCAAAATTACATGAGCTTCTTTCAGAAAAAGGAATCTATGTTTCTACACAAACTGCCTGTAATTCAGAATCAAGTTTTTCTCTAACGGTTAAAAAGCTCACGAATTCTGATGAATTAGCTAAAACTAGTATAAGAATATCCTTATCACATTTAACTAAAAAAGAAGAAATAGACCTTTTAATTAAAACAATAAAGGAGATACTTCATGAAAATCATTAGAATTACAGCCATGTGGTGTATGAGCTGTTTAGCAATGAAGAAAACTTGGAAAAAAACATTTAAAGATTATAAAGACATCGAAATCATTGACTATGATTTCGATATAGATAAAGAGAAAATCCAAAAATATAATGTTGGGAAAGTTTTACCTGAATTAATAGTCTATATAAATGATTTAGAAGTAAAAAGAATTGTTGGTGAAAAAACCTATAAAGAATTTAAAAAAATAATCGAGGAACTACATGAAAAAAATTAAACAATTACTGATTATAATTATCCTAGGATTATTTATTACTTCATTTATAAATAATGTAAAAGCAAATGAAGAAATAAATATTTATTTTTTCCATAGTCAATATTGTTTGCATTGTAAGGAAATGGATAACTATTTAACTGAATTAGAAACTGAATACGATAATATAAATATTGTATATTATGAAATTAGCGATTCCTATAACAATGATTTATTAATAAAGGTAGCCAATACCTTTAATCAAAAAGCAGAAGTTCCATATGTAGCTATAGGAGGATTATCTTTCGTAGGATATAACACTCAAACTACATATGATATTAAAGAAGCGATTGAACTGTATTCTACTCGTGACTATGTAGATATTGTAAGAAAAGTAATTAATAATCAAGATGTATTAATAACTGATTTTGATAACTTAAATAGAAGTATTATCCATATACCTATAATAGGAGATGTTCATGTTCAATCAGCTTCCTTACTTTTAAGCGCAATTGTTTTAGGGCTTGTGGATGGATTTAATCCTTGCGCTATGTGGGTATTGGTTTTTCTAATCACTATGTTAATAAACTATAATAATAGAAGAAGAATGTGGCTTATAGGAATTACCTTTTTATTTACTTCAGCTTTAATTTATTTTATGATTATGGCTTCATGGCTTAAAATAGCTGTATCACTGACAAGTGTAATTTGGATTCGCTATTTAATAGGAATATTCGCTTTTAGTTTTGGTGGATGGCATATCTTTAATTACTTTAAAAAACATGAAAAAGATATCGGATGTAATGTAACCAATGAAACCAAAAGAGAAAAAATAATGGAACGAATTAAAAATATAGTGAAAAAAAAGAACCTAATTCTTGCGTTGATTGGAGTTGTTATACTAGCTGTAACTGTAAATTTAATTGAACTTGCATGTTCAGCGGGCTTGCCTTTATTATATACTCAAATATTAGCATATAATAACTTATCAACTTTTATGTATTTATTCTATATATCAATTTATGTATTTGCTTTCTTAATAGATGATATAGCTATATTTGTAATCGCAATGCTTTCATTAAAAATAACAGCTATGTCTAATAGATACACCGCGTATTCAACTATTATTGGCGGAGTAATTATGTTGTTAATTGGGTTTTTATTAATATTCTTCCCTAACATTATCATGTTTAATTTCTAAATAGTATATTATATAAGCGCTAATTACAGTGCTTTTTAATTTAATTTGAAAAAAAATTAAAAAAAATAGCACTTACCCCTTGACAGTGCTAAAAAATGTGCTATAATATAATTGTCACTCGGGATAGTAGAGTGCTAATAATAAAATGATAGGGAGGTAATAGATATGTCAAACTTAATTAAAACTGATAGTGTGTTTCCTTTCTTTAATGACATTTTTGATGATTTCTTTACAACTAGTTCAACACGTAGACTTTCTGCATCAAGCTTAAAAACAGATATTTTGGAAGTTGATAATGGTTATGAATTACGTATTGATGTACCTGGATTTGAGAAAAAGGATATCAAAATTAATTTAGACAAAGGATATTTAACAGTAGAAGCTGTTAAAGAAGAAACTAAAGAAGAAGAAAATAAACATTATGTAAGACGCGAACGTTTTACAGGAGCTTGTGCTAGAAGTTTCTACGTAGGCGATGATATTCGCGAAGAAGATGTTAAAGCTAAATATGAAAATGGTACTTTGAATTTATTTATTCCTAAAGAAGGAACTAATAAAAAAGAAACTAAATACATATCTATCGAATAAGAAAAAACTCTCTTTTGAGAGTTTTTTTCTTATATAAGCTTAAAGATAATCAAATTAGAGTATCAAATAAACATTAATAAATGATATAATATATAAATGAAAGGTAGATGTTTAATTTGAGATTAATTGATAATTCTATAATTTTTTGTGATCACAAAAATAAAATCAATATTCTAAGAACTCTAAGTGAAAAATCACTTTTTTTTGATATTAAGTTTTTAGATTACAAAAATGTTGTAGGCCATATTAATAAGAAATATTATTTTTTTATGAAGGAAAAATATAATATTTCTTATGACTTATCAAAAGAAATCAAAAACTATTTACCTTTTATTTCAATAAAAAAAGAATATAATTCTAAACGATTAAACGATTTAAAAAACATAAAAGGATTTGGTTACAAGGAAGCAAGTCACTTTTTAAGAAAT
>JAOZSU010000161.1:0-3353 GCA_029939475.1 Mycoplasmatota bacterium
CTTCATAATAGAGCTCCTTTAGAATACAATTATAGCTAACATTAAAAAAATAGCAGCAAACATACTAGAATCAAAACGATCTAATACGCCTCCGTGTCCTGGAAATAAATTGGAATAATCTTTAATATTAACTTCACGTTTAAATTTAGATGCAATTAAATCTCCTATTTGTGAAATACAAGATAAAGCTATAGATAATAATATAATATAAATATAATCAAAGGTAAATACTTCGAAAAAATATCCATACAGAGAAGCTATAATAGTTCCAAAAATCATTCCTCCTATAGCTCCTTCAATACTTTTTTTAGGAGAAATATGTACTGCTAAACGATGTCTTCCAAACTGGACACCAATAAAATAAGCAAAAACATCAGTTACCATAGATACTAATAATAAGTATATAATTAGATTAATATCGATTTTTCTAAGATAAGCAAAAGCGATAAATCCTAAACTTGTATAAAATATTGTTAAAATTTGATTAGAAAAATCAAATCTAGTAAATTCTTTTATACTAATAAATAAGAACGTATAAATTAAAATAATACCTAATAAAAAAACAAAAATGTATTTATAAAAAATAATTCGATCAAAAAATATTACACTTAAGCCACTAAAGATACCAGTCATAATAACAGCTGTATAATCAAACCATCTAATCGTCTTGTTGTTTCTTGACATTTTAGTGAATTCGTAAGATGCAACTAAAGATAACAAAACACAAAAGCCTGAAAATAAGAAAGCTAATTCCCCTTCTCCAAAATAAATAAGTAGCCCTAATACAATTGTCAATATTGTTCCTGTAATAATCCGTTTTTTCATTGTTTTTTCAACCCTCCGAATCTACGGTTTCTATGATTGAATTCAATAATTGCTTTTTCTAAATCTTTTTTTGAAAAAGCAGGCCAATATGTTTTACAAAAATACAATTCTGCGTAAGCTGCTTGCCATAATAGAAAATTGCTTAACCGAATTTCTCCACTTGGTCTTATCAACAAATCTAATTTTGGTAAATCTTTAGTATAGAGATATTGTTCAATATGTTTAGGCTCAATTTCTTCAGGTTTTATTTTTTTGTCCAATACATCTGTCGCAATATGTTTCACAGCTTCAGTTATTTCAATATGAGATCCATAATCAAAACATATGTTTAATATTATTCCTTTACGATCTTTGGTATTTTCTGTTATGCGGTTTAAAATATCAATGTTTTCTTTACTTAGCTGAGTTTTTCTACCAGAAAAAATAACTTTAACATCATAATCTTTAAAATCATCTTTAAATTTTTTTTCAAATTCACCTGGCAATTTCATTAAATAGTCTACTTCTGATTTTGGTCTTGACCAATTTTCAGTAGAAAATGCATAAACACTTAATGCTTTAATTCCTAATTCAGATGCAGCTAAAGTGATTTTTCTTATATTTTCAACTCCGGCAGAATGGCCAAATGTTCTTGGCATATATCTTTTTTTTGCCCATCTACCATTACCATCAAGAATAATAGCTACATGTTTTGGTATTTTAAGTTTTTCTATCTTTTTATTTTTCATAAATTACACCTATCTAACATTAAGATTATACTATATTTTTTGTGAATATTCTATGATTTTTGTTTGTTATAAAAATATAAGACTATTTCTAGTCTTATATGCTCATAATGTCTTTTTCTTTTATTTTAAAATCTTCCTCAATTTTATTTGTAAACTTATCTGTAAGTTTTTGAATCTCATCTTCATAATACTTTAAATCGTCTTCTGTAATTTGAGAATCCTTTTCCATTTTCTTAAAATGTTGAATTGCATCTCTTCTTATATTTCTTATTGCGACTTTGCATTCCTCTGCCATTTTATGAATAGATTTTACAGAATTGCGTCTATTTTCTTCAGTTTGAGGAGGTAAAATAATTCTAATTCCTATTCCATCATTCATTGGAGTAACTCCCAAATTAGCCGCAAATATTGCACGTTCAATTTGATTGATTAATGATTTATCATAAGGTTTTATATAAATTTGTGTTGCTTCTGGAACAGAAATACTGGCTACTTGATTAATTGGTGATTCAACTCCATAATAATCTATTGTCACTCTGTCAAGCATTTTAGGATTTGCTCTACCACTTCTTACAGTAGAAAATTCTCTATGTAATGCTATTAAAGTATGTTCCATTTTTTCTTCAGCTTCTAATAAAATTGTTTCAGGCATAAGTTTTACTCCTCTCCATTCGAAATTTTAGTACCTATATTTTCACCTAATATAGCTTTTTTAATATTTCCTGGTTTATTCATATCAAAAACAAATATATCTATTTTGTTATCTCTGCACATTGCGGCAGCTGTAGAATCAATTACATTTAATTGTTTCTCTAATAATTCAGTATGTGTTAAAACTGTATATTTTTTTGCATTTTTATATTTTCGTGGATCTTTATCGTATACTCCATCCGTCCCATTTTTAGCCATATATATAGTTGTAGCTCCAAGTTCTGCAGCTCTTAAAGCAGCTGTTGTATCAGTAGAAAAATATGGATTTCCTGTCCCTCCACCAAAAATAACAATTCGTTCTTTTTGGAAATGAGATAAAGCTTTTCTTCTTATATATGGTTCTGCAACTTCTGGAATGTTTAAAGAAGTCATTACTCTTGTTTTAACACCTAAAGACTCTAAAGAATTTTGTAAGGCTAATGCATTTAAAATGGTACCTATCATTCCCATATAATCTGCACTACTGCGTTCAATTCCCATTTCAGTTGCTAGTTTTCCACGAAAAATATTTCCGCCACCAACTATTACACCTATTTCACAAAGCCCTAAATCATATGCGTCTTTAATTTCATTAGCAATGTTTTTAACAGTTTTAGGATTGATTCCTATTCCATCACCACCAGCAAGAGCTTCCCCACTGATTTTAATCATTACCCTTCTCTTTGTCATAACTTCCTCCTTCGGATGATAAATAAAAAGGACATACTATGCCCTTTAATTATTTAGCTTGTTTCATAACTTCTTCTACAAAATTGTCTTCTTTTTTCTCAATACCTTCTCCAACCGCCAAACGTTTAAATAAGGCAACTGTTGCACCTGTCATTTTTAAATATTGTTCTACTGTTTTATCTGTTTCTTTAACATATTCTTGGTTTAATAAGCATATTGATTTTAAGTTTTTATTTAATCTTCCAATAACCATTTTTTCAATAATGTTTTCTGGCTTTGGTTTAGCTGATTCAGCATTTTCATTCAAAGCTTCTTTTGTTAACACTTCTTTTTCATGCTCTAATACTGCAGCTGGAATATCTTCTTTTTGAACATATTTAGGGTTAGGAGCTGCAACTTGCATAGCTATATTTTTTTCAA
>JAOZSU010000162.1:0-3331 GCA_029939475.1 Mycoplasmatota bacterium
ATATATTTGTTGATAAACTGTATACCATTGGATGGTTTTTCTAGAAATTACGAACTTGCGAGTAGAAAGTTTAAAACAGCTATTGAAGAAATTGATAAAACCATTCTTCATCTTCAAAAAACTAAAGAAAACTTATTATCTAGCGAAAATAATCTAAGACTAGCTAATGATAAAGCGAATGCATTAACTGTTAAGAAATTAGTTAGAAAAAATCCAACAATGAAAACAAAATTTGATGAATTGAAGAAATAAATTATAATTAATTATGAGTCAGTTTCATGTTTAATATAGTCTAATATATATAAGTAAAAATGCCATAATTCTACCCATTATGTAAGAACGTGGGTAAATAATTAAAAAAATTACCTATGTAATCTTGACATGGGTAATATTTACTTATATAATGCATATATAGAAACGGATGTGAAAAACATGAACAAATTACAAAAATTACCACCAAATTTTAATTTTAATACTCATAAAATACTTAAAAAGACAATTGAAGCCAATAAAGCTTTAGCTGAATTAAAAGGCTATTCAGATGTAATACCAAACAAAAATATATTAATTAACGCAGTAACAATAAATGAAGCTAAAGACAGTTCAGAAATTGAAAATATAATTACTACACATGATGAATTATATAAAGCTATCAGTTCAACTAAATATACAAAATCAGCTAAAGAAGTTGTTAATTATCGCGCTGCGATATGGAGAGGATATGAATTAGTTAAAGAAAAGGGATTTATTTCCACGAATATAATTATTGAAGTTCAATCTATAATTGAACAGAGTAAAGCTGGCATTAGAAAAATACCAGGAACAGTTTTGAAAAATGAAAAAACAAATGAGATAGTATATACACCACCAAAGAATTATAATGAAATAATAGAATTGATGAATAATCTTGAGGAATATATAAATAGTGATACAAATGAAATAGATGATTTAGTAAAAATGGCAATAATACATTATCAATTTGAATCAATACATCCTTTTTATGATGGAAATGGAAGAACAGGAAGAATCTTGAATATTCTATATTTAACAATGAAAGGATTATTAGGTTCTCCAATACTTTATATTAGCTCATATATAAATAAAAATAAGAACGAATATTATAAATACTTACAAGAGATAAGAAATACTTCTAATTGGGAGAACTGGACTCTCTATATTTTAGAAGGAATTAGAATAACATCTATAAATACTTTAAAAATAATGAAAGATATAAATAAACTGATAGATGAAATGATAGAAGAAATTAAGGTAAAATTACCTAAATTATATTCTAAAGAATTAATAGATGTCATTTTTTATGAATTTTACACCAAAATATCGTTTGTTGAAAAAGGAATTGGTGTTACTAGAAAAACCGCTTCTAATTATCTTTTTAAATTAGAAAATGCTGGATTTTTGGTATCTGAAAAAATAGGTAAAGAAAGAATATACTTAAATAAAAAATTATTTGATCTAATTAAATATGCTAGTTTTTAATGCTTATGGTTATAATGAAAGATAACATAATTTTACCCATTATATAAAAATACGGGTAAAAAATTAAAAAAATTACCTATGTATATATAAAACAGTACGCTCCATCGAACAAAAAAGCATAAATATAAAAAACGGTACGCTGTACCGAACAAAAAACATACAAAATAATTATTATTTTGTATGTTTTTATAATAAATAAACAAATTCATAGAAACAGGTTTTGTTTTTATACTATAAATCATTTTATATAAGTGCTATAATATTTTTAGTTAAAAATATTTAATCCGATATATTTACTGGAGGAAATCATGGTTAAAAAAACATTTATCTATATATTTATATTAATTTTTAGTTTTTTACTTATAGGTTGTGATTCTTTTAATTCTATTAATCAAGAAACTGAATCCACCATTACAAATACAAATTTAACTTTTGAGACATTTACAACTGATGATTTAGGAACTACAACTATTAATTCTAATATTATTTATGAAGTTTCTTTTGATACATTAGGAGGTAATAGTATAGATCCTATATATGTTAGAAATGGTGAAACTATTGCATTACCAAATGCTGAAAGAGACGGATATACTTTTTTAGGATGGATGATTGATAAAACTCCAGAAAGTGAGTTAGTTAATGATCCATTTCAACCAAGTTCAGATATAACATTGTACGCAAAATGGGAAGCTTTAGATTGGAGCGATGTGGAAAATTATTTAGATGATTTAATTCCAAGTGAATTATCTAGTAATATTAATTTACCTAGTGAATATAATGATTATTCCATTTCATGGGAATCAGATAATCAAGAAGTTTTAAGTGATTCAGGTATATATAATAGACCTTATCAACCAACTATAGTAAGTTTAACAGCGATTATTGAATTAGGAGAAAATACATTAACTAAAATATATAACGTTGAAGCCTTAGGGTATAAATCACTAAGTGCACCTTTAGTATCTAGCTATATTTATAGGGATTATAAATTAGTTACTGATTCATTCTTTGAAACAGTAGATATTATTAACTGTGCTTTTATTACAGCTGATTCAAGTGGAGAATTATCAGGTGTAGCTGTACTTGCTAATATAAGTACTTATATAATGCCTAAAGCACATGAAAATGGTAATTGGGTGTTGTTTTCTATTGGACCTGGTTCTGAATGGTCTAATATTGCATCAACTACAAGTAGAATGAATAATTTCGCAGATAATATTGTAGAAATGATTAATACTTATGGATTTGATGGTGTTGATATTGATTGGGAAACACCAAATTATGATGAAGCAACACGTTTTACTGAAATGATGAGTATAATCTATACAAAAGTTAAAGCAAATAATCCTAATCATTTAGTAACTGCGGCTATTGCTGGTGGTATGTGGCAGCCTCCTAGATATGATTTAACAAATTCTAGTCAGTATCTTGATTATATAAATATGATGACTTATGGCATGGTAAATAATGGCGGATATTATCAAAATGCTTTGAGTAAATCAACAACTTATGATAATCCAGAAAATCTTGCAGGTAGAACAGTTTCTAGTTGTTCTATAAAAGAAAGTGTAGAAATATATAATTCATATGGAATTCCTAATAGTAAAATCATAGTAGGAGTTGCATTTTATGGAATAAAACAAACACGTACTTATGATTCTTCAACTAATACTTGGTCTAGTTGGGTAAAAGAAGAATCAGTATCATATTCATATATAGTTAATAACTATCTTAATAATGATAATTATAATTATTATTATGATAGAAATGCAGGAGTACCATATATTATTAGTACTGATGGAACTGTTTTTATATCATATGATAATCCAAGATC
>JAOZSU010000163.1:0-3329 GCA_029939475.1 Mycoplasmatota bacterium
AATAGCTAAATTCCTCGTGTTATTACTTCTAGGATCGCCGACTATATAACAGAGGTCAACTCCTTTGTTATATTTGATAATAGCCGATTGTCTCAGGCTAGTCGCATTACATATTTCTTCAGAAACTACAGTGTTTGGATATTGTTTAATTATTTTATCTATTAAATCTTTTATTTCAAATTTGCTAAAAGTTGTTTGATTGGTAACGAATAGAGGCATTTTAATATCATTAGGAATGTCATTAGAAACTTCAATTAAACTTATATTATTTGATAATGAAATAGCCGCAATCGCCTCTGGATGATTGTGTTTCCCTATATAGAAAATATAATAACCTTTATTAGAATATTCCTTAATCAATGAAAAAGTTGTTTCTACATCTTCACAAGTCGCGTCAATAAAAGGAATATTCTTTTCAATTAATTTTTGTTTTACCTTAGGATTTGTACCATGAGCACTTAAAACAACAGTTCCTTCTTCAATGTCATCAATTAATTCTATACGAGATTTAAAACGGTCATCTAAAGTAATGATTCCCATATCATTCAGCTCTTCAATAACGTATTTATTATGTACAATATATCCTAATATATATATAGGTTTTACTACACTTGGGTCGTTAAATGCATTTTTAACCGCATTAACCGCTTTTACAACGCCTTTACAATAACCTCTTGGAGCTATGCTTATTACTTTCATGGTAACCTCTTTTGTTTTACATTTGTTATTTTATATTATATAATATTAAGTAGATTTTTACAAAGGGATTGATTGAGATGGATTTTAACAATGAACATATAAACAAAGCATTGAAAGCTATGGGGTTTACTGAACTTACTGATGTTCAAAAACGCGTGATTCCTTTGCTTGAGAAAAATAAAGATTGTATAGTAGAAGCTAACACGGGTTCAGGTAAAACCCATGCTTTTTTATTGCCTATTTTTGATAAATTAAATATTGATGAAAAATCAGTTCAAGCTTTAATTATCGCTCCAACTAGAGATTTAGCTAATCAAATATATCAATTTTCTTTAGAGGTTGCCTCATATTTTGATAAATCAATTCAAATTGATTTATTTATAGGAGGAGTTGACCGTATTCAAAAAATGGAATCTTTAAGAAAAAGACAACCTCTTATTGCCATAGGCACTCCAGGTAGGATTTATGATTTAGTCATCAAAGAAAATCTTTTAAAAGCATATACTTCAAAGTATTTTATAATAGATGAAGCCGATATGACTTTAGAACAGAATTTTCAAGAAGAACTTGAAGGTTTATTTAATATAATTCAAAAAGATTCTACTAAAGCGGTATTTTCTGCGACAATACCTAAGCACTTAAAACTCTTTTTGAAAAAATATCTATATAAACCGGAAATTATTTCAATTCATCCAAATAATATTTCTAGTAAAAACATTGAACATTTCTTTATAAAAACTAAAGAACAAGATAGATTCATTGGTCTAAAAAAAATAATTTCCGCTATTAATCCTTATTTAGCAGTAATCTTTTGTAATACAAAAGAATCTTCTGAATTAGTATATAATTGGATGAAAGAAAATAATCATAATGTTGTCTTAATTCATGGAGGTTTAGATTACCGAAAAAGAAAACAGCTTTTTAAAAGAATTAATCGCTTAGAATTTGAGTATATAGTCGCAACAGATATTTTTAGTCGCGGAATTGACGTTGTAGGAATAAGTCATATTATAAACTACGAATTGCCAAGAAGAATAGATTTTTATATCCATAGAACTGGTAGAACTGGAAGAATGGATTTTTCTGGAATGGCTATTTCGTTATATGAATTTGATGATAATAAATATTTAGATAGATTAGAATCTAAAGGAATTAAAAGCGTTTATAAAACAATTGTTAATAATGAATTTAAAGATGCAGTTGTAAGAAATAGTAGGCGTAGTCGAGAATGGAAAGAAAATGAACTCGATTATCAAGCTAAACGAAAAGTTAAAAGGCCTAAAAAAATTAAACCCGGTTATAAAAAGAAATATAAAAAAGCTGTAGAAGAAGAGAAAAAGAAAATAGCTAAAAAGAGGTACTAATATGGGATTAAATGTTGTTTTATATCAACCTGAAATACCACAAAACACAGGTAATATAATGCGTACTTGTATAGGTACTAATGTAAAGTTACATTTAATTAAACCATTAGGCTTTAAATTAGATCCTAAATATATAAAACGTTACGCAGTTAATTATTTAGAACACGCAAATTATTCTGTTTATGAAAATTATGAAGATTTTTTAACTAAAAATACAGGTGAATTTTATTTTCTAACAAGATATGGGAAACATACTCCAAAAGAATTTGATTTTAGTAATCAAAATAAAGAAATATATTTAATATTTGGACGTGAATCTACAGGGATTCCTAAAAAAATACTGAGAGAAAATCTTGATAGATGTATTAGATTGCCTTCAACTGATAAGATCCGCAGTCTTAATTTATCTAATACAGTAGCTATAATGATATATGAAGTTTTAGGCCAACAAGATTATCCTGGACTATCTAAAGTTGAACCAGAATCTTTAAAGGGTGAAGATTGGTTGCTATATTAAAGCGAGGTAATTAAATTGTATAATAAAAATAAAGTAACATTACATAGTTATAAACATGACCAAACCTTACACCGTGTATGGAAAAGTGAAACTATCCTTGAAGAAAATGACGATGTAATAATCGTCGCTAATAAACAGACAAAAGTAGTTGAATCTAACGGTAGATTTTGGTATACAAAAGAACCTTCTGTATCTTTTTTGTTTAAGAAACATTGGTATAATGTTATCGCTATTTTTAAAGATAATACTATTAACTATTACTGTAATTTAAGCAGTCCAATCTTAAAAGATGATGAGGCTTTAAAATACATAGATTATGATTTAGACATTAAAGTTGATAAAAACTTTAATTATACTATCTTAGACAGGAATGAATATAAGCGAAATCAAAAAATTATGAATTATCCCGATAAAATAAAACAGATATTATTAGCTGAAATGCAGGATTTGATAAACAGAATAGAATCTAGGGAATTTCCCTTTCAAAAAGAAATTGTTAAAATGTGGTATAATAAATATTTAAATTCAGAAGAAAAAAATAAGAAAAAATAACAACCTTATTTTTTCTTAAGATTTAATAAATAACAATATCCAATAAAATCTATTAAATTAACAATAATTTATCGTATAAACCAAGAGATTAGTTTTGTAATTAATCTCTTTTTATGTTATAATTTTTAAATGAGGAAGTGATACAATGGAATTAATTTACCGCGTAAAAAAGCCTGAAACTATTCATCGCTTTATGA
>JAOZSU010000164.1:0-3312 GCA_029939475.1 Mycoplasmatota bacterium
TTTAAAATTCGTATATCCTTAATCATATACAAAACTGTACCTGTTAACAAAAGCCCTACTCCAACGACTAAAGTCCCATAATCTTCTAAAATAATGTCAATCTTATTTTGAAAAAGCAACCCAATTATAGCCGCAGGAATACAAGCGACAACTATTTGCAAAGAAAATATAAAATTATTAAATTTATCTTTTCTCAACTCTGGTTTAGAATAAGAAAACAAGAAATTAAATATAAAGCCAAAAAAATCTTTTATTAATTCGATAATTTTATTAAAATATATTATTAAAAACGTTACTAGCGATCCAGTGTTTACTAAAATAAGAAATAATAAGCCTTGATCTACTTGTAAATTAAAAATAGTTTGCACTAATTGTACATGTCCACTAGATGAAATAGGAATAACCTCAGCTATTCCCTGTATAATCCCTAACAACAAGTATTTAAATGCCTCTAAAATATCCAAGTATATCACTCCTTCTTAAAGATTTTACTATATTAACTACATTTTTGCAACAAAACAAAAAAAGAACTGTAAAAAAATTATTATCACTTTTTTTACAGCTTCTTTTATTAAAAACTATTTCAATTCAGCCATCCAAAGACCATGTAAATTACAGAATTCATAAACTTTAACTGGTTTAGAAAAATCAACATAGAAATTAGCTTCAGGTTCTTCTCCAGGTTTAAATGTTTTAATTTGGAAATGTTCTTCATTTTCAACAAATATCCATTGTATAAAATGATTTTCAAGCATAGGATGAGTAACTGACCCAACTTTAACATTTATTTCGTTTTCGCTAATTTTATTAACTACAGGTAAATGTTTTTCATTTCCCTCTTCAGATACTTTTGGATTTAAAAATTCCATTTCTTCTCCACAACATACGAGCTTAGACCCTAATGGATATGTATAACAAATTCTACCACAATGTTTACAATAACGTATATTCATAATAATACTCCTTCTTTTTTTAATATATAATAACATAAAATTATAGAATAAAGAATTGAATAAATGTAATTTATTCAGTTAAATTCTCAGCTTTTGAATTTTTACCTCTAAATAACAGAATAACAACCATTACAATTACAAATAATAGGCATCCGAATAAAGCCAAGAACTTAAATAATAATTCATTAGGAGAGCCATAAGTCATTTGAGGAATCATCAATATAGCAAATAAAGGTATTGCCATGGTAATAGCTGTTCCTGATCCTAAAACTAAATCTTCAGCTACAGGTGTAGTTAAATTTCTATCAATTCCTTTTAATAAAGCTACTCCTGTAGATGCAGTTCCAGTTAACATTCCGAATAATCCTACAAAATATTCATCACTAAACTTTTCATATACTCTATGGGTAATAAATCTAAGATATAATAAAGTCATAATACCACCAATTAGTGATACTGTAATTAATATCCATCCGTAATTAACTAAAAAATCGATTGTAATTGTTAAAACAGCACCACAAATCATTATATTAAAGAATAAAGAACTTAAATTTGATAAAACATAATCATTAGTAACAAATTTAATATTTTTACCTGATTTTCTAATCAATTTTAAAATAACTTTATAAAGTAATGCATAGAAGATACCAATAATAAAGTTAAAGCCTTCTAATAATCCATAAACAGTATCACCGATTGTTCCACCATTTTCACTGACTAATAATCCATGTGATAAGTATAGAGTTAGCCATACTAACCCATAGATTAAACTTATAATAACAAATTGAACTGTAATTCCATCCATAACACTTATTTCCTTAATTACATCAATTTCAATAACTTTTTTACCGATAGATTCATCTTCATAACGTTTCGTTTTTTCGATATTTCTTTTTTTAGAAATTAAATTGATTAATAAAACTCCTACAGTACCACCAAACACGAAACCGATAAAAGCATATGAAGCTCCTAAAGCAACTCCATTATTATTTAGCATATCATTCCACATATTCCCAAAACTCGTTGCTAAGCCTGGTCCTTGGCCAAAGCCTAAAGCTAGAAGCATCCCGCTACCAACAAATTTATCGCTAAAAAATAACATAATTATTAAAATACCTAAAAAACCCTGTAATGCATAAGTACTAGTAATAATCATACCAGTTGACCAAGATTTTTTCTTATTTATACTTTTCGCTTCCTTTAAAGTTAAAGTAATGAATCCTAAAGCCAAACAGTGATATACTATTGTTCTCATAAATTCTACATCAATAGTATAAGACCCTGGAATAAATACACTTGAAAACAATAAACCAATCGTTCCGCCTAATAAAGCAGTAGGTAAAACAATTCTATTTAAAAAAGGTAATTTTGTTTTTAACAGCTTCCCTATAAATAATAATGCCCCCATAAAAATAAAATAAATTATTATTTCCCATTTGTCCATGAATTTTTATCCCCCTATTTTATATTTTATTACATCATAGAATAACATTGGTCTTTCAATGTTAAACAAATAAGTCGTGTCTTCATAATCAAAAGATATTTCATCTTTTCTAGTTAATGTTATTCCCACTATATTATTAAGATCAAAAACAAATTCATTTAACTTGTTTTGAACATATAAAGAATTTTCGATTAACTCTATATCCACATAACCCATTATTGTGGAAGTATATAAATCCGTATCAATTTCATACATAGTTCCACTAGTATATAGACTATCTTTAGAAATTCTTGGAATTTCTTGTTTTTGTAATTTTCCCCATTCAACTAAATTATCAAAATCTAAACCTTCTAATAAAGAGTATTTATTAAAATGTGCAATTTCTCCGCAATTACTACAATATATTTTATTTCCCTTAGTAGATATAGTGTTATAACTATTGCATTTAGGACATAAATATATAAAGCGTTCTAATCCTAAAGCTCTTTTTTTAGGATTGTAAACATATTTTCTCTCTCTATTCCAATCAAAATCATTAAATTTAAGAGCTTCTTGTAAAGATTTATATATTTCATCAAGAGATAAATCTTTTAATTCATTACCTTTAAATAATGTGTAAAAACGAAGTGAGAATAATCCATTACGAGTAGCTTTCTTGCACCATCTTGGCGCTGTAAGATAAGCTCCATTAGTTTTTATAATAACTACATCTTTTTTCATTTTCTTTATAAATTTAACAGTACTAAAAGGTATTTTACTTTGTTCACCATAAAACGAGGAATTTCCCTCAGGAAATAACATAATTCCTCTTCCCTCACGTAAAACCTTCATCATACTTTTAACTGTTATAATATCGCTTTGTCCCTTTCTTTTAGGTATAGAAGGGTAAACCTTTGTTAAAACAAATTTCATTAT
>JAOZSU010000165.1:0-3312 GCA_029939475.1 Mycoplasmatota bacterium
TGATGCAGTATTTGGAGATTATATAACAAATTAAATTTTAAATTAACTACAAAAAAAGAACTTGTTTTCTAAATTTCTTAGAAAAGAAGTTCTTTTTATATATAATAATTGTTTTAATCCTTTGACAATTTATGTTTATAATATCGTTCTCTTTCTAAAACTCCAATACTACTTGTTAAATGACCTACTTCAATTAAATTAAGTTCTTCACCTAATACAGTTGTTTTAGAATCAATATTATCAATAAAATGGACTATCAAAGCTTCAGCTATATTAGGTTTCCTTGGAGAACCAAAATTACCATAATAGTGATGACTTATAATAATATGTTCTAATAACATAGTTTCTTCTTCATCCTGATAGCCTAATTCTTTAGCTACAGATTCAATAAGGCTAGCACCCATTGTAATATGTCCGATTAATTTGCCTTTTACAGTATACCCGCTACCTTCATAAGAATCAAATTCAAATATCTTACAAATATCATGAAGAACAATTCCAGCATTTACTAAATCTTCATTTAAAAAACTATAAACACTAAAAAATCCCTTTGCTAGTTTTAACATAGAATGCGTATGGTAAGCTAGCCCAGATATATAAGCATGATGAAATTTAGTAGCTGCAGGATATAGATAAAAATCTTCTTTATAGCGATTATATACAGTTACAGTAATATCTTTTAAAACTTTATTTGATATAGAATCAATTATATTTTTTATATCTTTTTTTATTTCATCAAGCTTAACTGGAGCATAGTGATAAAATAATTTCAATAGTTTTTCTTTGCGATTATCAGATATATCAATTTCTCCTAAAATTGTATGTATTTTCGCCTCAAAATGAATTTTATCTTTAAATTCTACTGCTACAGTTTCAAAATAATAAATCTTATTAAGAGAAACCTCTTCTCCTTTTTTTATGCGAACAATCACATTTTCTGATTCTTCAGTCAACACATTAACGGGATATGTATCATATGTTGATTCATTTGTTTGTAATACTTTACCAAAGAAAGTATAATTTTTACCTATTTCTGCCATTTAATTACTCCTTAATAAAAATATATGTTCCTATATCTTTTAATATATATTCATACTTGTCTTCAACTTCAAATTTATTAGTAGATGCTTTTAATAAAACATATCCTTCAGGTAATAAAATCATTTCTCTTTTTAATAAAGGTTTGAAAATTAACAAAATATTGCATCTATTATTATAATGTATCATTAAAGATTTTAAATTTGTTTCTATTATTTCAATTCCTTGTTCCATTTCAGAAGTGGATTTGAATTTAAAACAAGGGTATTTTTTCCTTATTTTAACAATATCTTTAAAATATTCTACTGCTTCACTATATATACTTCTTCTATTCCAATCAATTAAATTAATATCAGTTCCCATATTATATGAGTTTTCTACATCTTTTTTTGTTCTAAAAAACTCTTGACCAGAATGAATAAAAGGTACCCCTTGAGATAATAATACCATAGAAGTAGCTAATAATTCACTTTTTTTTGCCATTTCTATATCCGAAAATATATGCATAGTTTTATCAAAAAACGTCATATTATCATGGCATTCTACATAATTAATACTTTGAGAAGTATATTTAAACATATATCGATTATAAGCGCTTCCTAAAAGAATTTGTTTTACAACATCAAAAACTGATGTATTACCAGATGCATATCCTTTACTTAAAATATCAAATGTTTTTCCTTTTATAGTATCTCTAAAACGATCATTGAAAAACCCTATTGTATGAATTACCTTTTTGTTTTCCATATGTGCCATTCTATCTGTCATGTTAGAAGAATACATATTCCATCCTTCACCATATACAATAATATGTTCGGATATATCATGTAATTCTTGACGTAATTCATTCATTGTTTCATAATCGATTAATCCCATTAAATCAAAGCGAAATCCATCAATTTTGTATTCTCTAACCCAATAGATAGCGCTATCAATAATTAGTTTCCTCATCATTTTTCTATGACTTGCAATATCATTATGACAGCCACTGATATTAGTACATATTCCTTGGCGATCAACATGATATGGATAACCTGGAACTAATTTTTCATAAGCAAAGTCAGATGCTTCATAAACGTGATTATATACTACATCCATAACAACAGATATGCCTGATTCATGTAAAACATCAATCATTCTTTTTAATTCATTAATACGTGAATATGGATCGTTTGGATTTAAAGAATACCATCCTTCAGGGACAAAATATTGTTTGGGATTATATCCCCAATTATATTCATCGTTATCTTTAGTTTCATCAACACCATCAAAATCAAAGATAGGCATCAGTTGAACATGAGTAATTCCTAATTCCTTTAAATAATCTATACCTGCGGATAACCCCGTTTTGGTTTTTATGCCTTCTTCTATAACTCCAAGGAATTTACCTTTATGAGTGAAATTTATTGATGGATCTATAGTAAAATCTCGAACATTCATTTCATAAATTATAGCTTCTAATATATTCCCAGAAAAGCTAGATTCGTGTTTCATTTTATAAAAATTATTTTTATCTACTACATATGCGTATTCTCCATTTGCATTTGAAGAAATTGCATATGGATCTTGGACAATAGATTCTTTTCCATTAACATAAACAATATAACGATATTTATAACCCTCTAAATCTCCATCTACTAAAATTCTCCATATACCAGAATTTTTATATATCAAATTATATATATATTTCTTATTATTTGGGGAAATCAATTCTATCTTTACATATTTAGCAACGGGAGTCCAAATTTTAAACTTCGTATTTTCTTTTGTATAAGTAAAACCTAAATCATCTTTTTTATATTGATATATATTATCAAATAATTCTGTTCTTACTATTTTACCTGTATATAATTCAGACATTTTATTCTTTTGATTTTCCACAAAATATACTTTATTTAAATCAATATAAGCATCAAAATTACATACAAGCTTAATTTCTTCGCCTAGATTTATTTTTTGATTGACTTTTAATTTTATTATTTCATCATTCCCCATTAAAAAATAAGAATCATTATCATTATAATTTTTAATTGGTATGATTATAGTTAGTTCATCAAAATCATCTAAGTAACAATAAAAAGCTCGATTATCTTTTTCCATATTTACTCTCCAATAAATTCAATACATATTCTTTTAAACTCAAATAATCATTAGGGAGTTCTTCAGTAACTACTTGTTTTACTAAATCATCAATAATATCACCTATAATTTTAGGTTTAGAAAAAGATGTTATTTTTAATATATCTTCTCCTTTAAAAGCTAAATCATTTCTAT
>JAOZSU010000166.1:0-3303 GCA_029939475.1 Mycoplasmatota bacterium
GCGAAGCACCAGGAAAGATATAATAACAGGCACCAAGTTGTTTTATATTTCTTAATCTTTGAAATATAGGAGTATCTATTATACTTACAGCTAATTCACTTAATTCAATTGTTTTATGTATATTATCATTAAAATCCACATTAGATTCGCTTAGAATCCCTTTTTGGTTTATTAAAAGGTAAAATATTATATAAATTAACATTATTAAATTGGATTATAGATAAATGATCTTTATTTATGATTTTTAGGCCAGAATAAATCTCACATTTATCAATTTTTTCGTTAATTTCATAATAATAACCAATAATAACGTTTTCAGGATTCATTATTACTAACTTATTATCAAATATAAAGCAATATTTAGGTTTTATCCCTTTTTCAACTAATATTTCTGAAGCTTTCTGTATTACAGCCTCGTTTAATGTTGTTATGAACATATTAGGTTTAATATATGTCATTTGATCAGCTAATTCATCCTCAACCCACAATCTTCTTTCACCTTCCTTCAACCAATCGTTACATAATGATGATATTTCCTTAACTTTATGTAATTTAACCATCGTATTTATACAGTTTTCAGGATTTGGTAGTAAAATTTGATCTACTGGTTTATTTATCTTAAATTGAGATGTCATTGGTATAAAATCTTCTATATTTATTAACTCAATTGAACCATATTGTGTTATAAATTCCATTATTATCAACCTTTACGGTATTATCCGATTGTTATTGTTATATATTCTGCGGTATCGGTCTGTCTTATGTCTGATTTAACTGGAACATCATCTAAAATCTTAAAATATAAGTTTAAAATGTCACTAGTTGGCATAAATTGTAACGTTTTACCAACAATTAACCCTTTTGGTACTTTATTATCGACCATAAGGCTAACTTCTTTACCTGTTTTGTTGATTATATTGATTTCTTTATGATCTCGCTCAAATTCCACAATAATCTGCTTCACGGTACACTCCCTATGAGTTTCTAGTTTCACTGACCAAGCTAATGCTCGTATCTCCACCAGACTTTAGGATACTACCTATACCCTTTAATTTTATATTTATAGAAGCATTAATATCTCTATCATGTAACGTATCACACTTAGGGCATACCCAACTTCTATCCTCTAACTTTAACTCTTTATTCCTAAACTCACAATTAATAGTTGAACAATCCTGAGAAGTATACTTTGGGTCTACTACTTCTAAGTGAGTTCCATACCACTCTGATTTATATTCTAACATACTTCTGAACTCTTGCCAACTAACTTCTCCAATTAATTTAGCTAATCTTTTGTTCTTTAGCATATTACTTACTTTTAAATCTTCTATACAAATTAAGTCGTGGTTCTTGACTAAATCTGTACTAAGTTTATGTAAAAAGTCTTTCTTCTTGTTATTAATATTATTCCAAACTCTGGCTAACTTTAATCTTCTTCTTTTAAATGAACTTGAGCCTTTCTTACTTTTAGCTAAACTTCTTTGGTAATACTTTATTTTACCCTCAACTTTCTTTATTATATTAGGATTCACTATTTTAGTATTATCGGACATAACAGCAAAATCCTTTATTACCACATCTATACCTATTACTTTCTTAATTACTTTAGGTTTCTCTATTTTAATTACTTCTTCTATAACAAAGGAAACAAAGTATTGATTAGCTTTATTCCTAGATATAGTAGCTGTTTTTATAACCTTATCAAACTTTCTTAGTCCTCTACACTTCAATAAACCTAGTTTAGGTAACTTTATTTTATTATCTACTACCGAAACATTACTCACTACTGAATAAGATTGCTTGTTGGATTTCTTTTTAAATTTAGGAAACCCCGAACCTTTAAAGAATTTTTTATATGCAGAATCCAAATGCCTTAATTCTTGTTGTAAACTTTGGGAATCAGCTTTCTTTAACCAACTTAATTCCTCAGTTTTCTTCCAAAATGTAATCATTTTAGATATTTCAAATGTACCTAAGTCATCACCAAAGTTATCATATCTATTCTTCTTAAGAGCTAAAGCCTTATTCCAGATATACCTAACAGAACCAAAATTATTATTTAATAATCCTATTTGATGATTGTTTGGGTATATTCTTACTTTTATAGCTTTCACTGTTCCATTTCCTTATTGTGTAAATTTATTATGTTTTCATCTATCACACAATCCATTATTTCACCTCAATTTATAATCATCTTTAATGTTACTATCTCGGATTTTAATTTTTTGATCTCATCAAGTAACATTTGTATTTGTTTTTCTAATTTTATTATCTTATCAGCTAATTCTTTATCATTTTTAATATTCATTTAAATTCTCTTCTAATATTTCGTTATATTTATCTTCAAGTAAGCTAATCAATTCTTCTAATATACTAACTTTACCATATTCAGGGTGTTCTATAGTATAATCCTTTTCATGAGCATAATCTAATAGTTTTTGAATCGCTGGGTCAGAATAACCATGTTTTCTCGCTGGTCGCCATATTTCATTAGTTATATCATCAATAACATCGCGTAATTGTTGACCACGCATAAAGTTATTATATTCTTCTAAATCATACGGATCTTTGATATGAAATTCTACTATAATTTTTTTCATTGTATACACCTAAATTCCTTCTCTAATAATAAAGCATTATAATATATTTCATAAATATACCAAAAATTCATGCTATCTCTATTTATATATGAACTATCTTCTATTCTTTTTAATGTTAATAAAATTGAATTATCTGAATAAGTATATAACTCATCAATTATCTTTTTATAGAAATCTTCACTATATTCATCAAAAATCTCACCATTTACTATTCTAACAGTTGGGTCTATCATAAAGTTAAAGAATCCCCAAAAAAACAAACCCAATATCACAACAGCTAATAAAAAACTACCTATTGATACCATTCTACTCCTCCTCACAAAGACTTTTTTTATAAATTTTGTCAACTATTTTTATTCTTAAACAAGTATACCATCTATTAGTTAAATCGTAACCACAATAACTAAAATTCCCAACATACACAATTTTAAGCCCGTATCCATTAGACCCCCTTACGCAATCTCCAATTTTGAACTTAGAACTAAAAAAACCATTACAACCAACTAAAAAAATCAATATTATCAAGTATTTCATTTTGGACTCCTTACTCAATATTATAACACAATAATTTTATTTGTCAATCTGTGTTTTGGATTTTATGTAGTTAATTATAATGGTTTTATAATCTATATCACTGGATTCGTATATTTCGTTTATTTCATATAGGTCTTCATCTGTTAGGTTAGCGTTATTGGTATATTCA
>JAOZSU010000009.1:0-12416 GCA_029939475.1 Mycoplasmatota bacterium
CCTATATGTAATTTGATTTCTGTTTTAATATTCTTTACAACCAAAGGTTGTTTAAAATGAACTAATAATCGGTTTAAAGCGAATTCCACTTCTTCTAATGATTCTATATCTTCTTTAATATAAATGAATTCATTACCGCCGTTGAAAAACAACATTTTATTATTTCTAAAAACTTTTTTTAATTCATCGGCTATAGCCTTTATCAAATTATCTCCAATAATTTGACCCTTAGTGATATTTATATTTTTTAAATTATCAACTTGAATTAAACAAACAGCTGCCCTAGTCTTTGATTGAAAGATAGTTTGATTTAATTCATTTACTGCAGATGCATGATTTTTTAATCCTGTTAAACTATCATAGGCTAATGCATCATAAGTTTTTTTCATCTTAGCTTTGATGTTTTCTGACATTTCATTCAATGCATTACCTATTCTTCGGAATTCATTATTTTCTTTTACCTTGACTTTTTTATCAAAATTACCGTTTTTCATTTCATTAATTGCGTCTAAAATATCTTTTACTGGCATAAAAGATTTTTTAACTGAACGATGCATTATAAAACCAATAAGTAATATTAAAATTAATGAAAACCCCAAAATTATTAGAAACATTATTTCAACCGAAATATTAGTTTGTATATTATATATTGATACAACTGTATAATTGTAATCATCTAAATCAATATAAGTTACATTGGCTTTTTTATTAAAAACATTTAAAAATATGGTATTTCCTAAATGATTTTTCCGATTCTATAATTACTGCAATATTATTTAGTCCATTATCTTCATAACCTAAATCGAGATCTTTTTGAGTATAATTTGAACTATCAGATAAATAATAAGCCGCTAAAGTATTATCTGTATAGTAGATTAACAATGGATTGTTTTGTATGTCATAGAATACCATAACATTATCAGATATATCTTGGTAATAATCATCCAAAACATCAGCTAATTTAGTTAGTGATAAATCTACTCCAACATACCCAATTACATCATTTCCATCATATACTCTATGAACATATGAAATAACAGTTTCTTCACTTGAAGCATCTAAACAAGGGGATGTAAAGACAAAATCATCATTTTGTATTTGATTATACCAAATAGCATTTGTTAAACTCCACTGATTATCAGATAGAGTACTATCTTGATTTATAAGACAGCCATCTGTACCAGTCGAACAATTATTATTGGTTGCGACAAATACATTATTATATAAATTATCTTCTTGATAATCTAAAACAAAATTAATTTGATTAATAAAATCTAAATAAATACTATAATTGGGGTCATTTGTGTCTGTTATAACTGCAGGGTTACCTAAATTAACATAATTTAGATAATCAATTAATTTTTGATTATTAGACAGTTTATTTACATCTAGTGATACATCATCTATTACTTCGTTAAATCTATCGCTAACTAATTGTGATTGATGTTGTGCCATATCTAATTGGCTTTGAGTGTTATTCCAAAAATACAAGCCTAAAGCCAAAGATAATACTAACACAAAAAACAACGCATCAAGAAAAACCGTTAATGTTACAATATTGTAAATTAAACTTTTTTGCTTTATTTTCTTCTTTTTGTTGCCTTTCATATGTCACCTCATTATTCAAACCAAGACTTTATAAAATCAAATAAACCATATGGTATATCAGAACTTGGATTATCTATTTCTCTAATATAAATATTAAATCGCCTAGTTCTATTACTTGTCGCATATTCTATATAGAAATACTTGCCCTTCAAATCACTTACATAGTCACTTGCATCATTTAAATAATAATCACCAAATTCAATTTCATAAGTATATAAATCATTCAAATACTGATCTAGTGGTAATTCAATTTCAAATGTATAGAATCCCGCCATATTTCTACCAAATTTATATCGGTAATTTGTTTCAGTAGTATAGTAAAATTGAACCATTTTATTGTTTAATCCATTTACAACAGAAAATGTTGGAAAATCATCTGGATCTGTAACACCATATACAGTATCATCGCCATTTGTATCTAAGTTCTTGACATTTATAATTACAAGTTCATCATTGAAATCTTCAGATTGATTAGCCAATACACAGCTCTCTTGAGTACTATCTGAACAATAATAGATATTAAATACAAGTGATAAATTATATGTAATATCTGTAACTGTAATATAATAATACACTTGAGTTACTCCATCTTCAGCCGTAACCCTAAATTTAATAACAACTTCTTCTCCTTCTTCTGGCTCTTGCAAAGTATCAGGGAATACTGTATAGTCTGTGACTAATTCATTTAATACTTCTGAACTTGAATTTGCATCTGCTTCAGTAGTCCAATACCAAGACGAAGATGATTGATCATATGCATATCTAGAAATAGTAGCTCCATATGGTAAATAATCTAAGAAATAAGGTACATAAGAATCAAGTGGTACATTACTTACTTTTCCATCAACTTTGTAATATGAATATCCTGCTTCATCTGAACCATCATAATCAATTCCTTCAAAGTAAACTGCCGGACTATAAGAAGTAGTAATTGGTATTCCATCTTCATCAGTAATATTAATATCAGGATAAGATGTTTCATTTGCAAGTTCTGAAAACTTAATATCAGACAAATATGCATTAGTCCCAAGGTTTTTAGTTATTACTAAATTAGTTTCAAAAGTAACATAATCAGATGTAGAACCATCGCGATAATATATAAAACTAAACGTATAAATCCCCGGCAAGGTATCTGAAGTCATATCAATTATTAAATAATCATTTACATCATATGTTATACCAACAATTTGTTCTGGAGTATAGGTTGTTCCTCCATCATTTGTTGTTCCTGAAACAGATATTTCAAGATATGAATAAGCACCTGGGTCTATTATATATAAATCAAGATTTTGATCAAAACCTAAATCAACTGTAAATTCAGTTAACGTTGCTTCTCTTGTGGCAAATACAGAATCTAATTCGATATCGTTTCCATCTTTTAATACTGAAGTTAAATCAACAGTGCGTTCGATTAAATTATGAGTATAAACAGATTGTGTACTACCATCTTCTGCTTGAACAATATATTCCATTTGATATGTTTTATATCCATCTGTAATTGATACAGATACTAATCTTGCACTTACAATTTCCGCAAATGGACTAATTTCCAATGTTTCAGCTGTCATAAAATCAATATTAAATGTTGTATTAGATACATAACTTGGTAACCCTGAATTAACAGTGCTTGAATAATTACCAGTACTTGTATCCATATCTACTGGTGCACCAATATTTATATAAGATGTAATAACATAACCATCGTATGAAATAGAACCATTTTCTGAATAATATGTAAAATCAATAATTGAACTATCTTCTGAAGGATCTTTATCAAAATAGCATGTATAAACAGTTGAATTTGGGAAATAACTATATTCAAAATAATAGTCTCCCATTTTAGTCGCATCTATAAAAGTAAATGTAATGCTGTAATATCCAACATCTGAGACTATATTTACTGGAGAAGTAGAAATTGAATAATAACTTGAATCTACTATTGTTCCATCATTATATTTTACCACAAAATTATCTTGAAAATCATATTCTTGTGTTAATGCACCCTTTGTATCTTCAAAATTTAAGGTAATAGATCCCATTGCATGAACATCACCAAGGCTTCTAACATCAGTTGTCCCAGAAGCATTAATAACAGATCCACCATTAAATTGAACCGTCTCAATTTGTGTTGTCCCTGGTAGTAAATCTAAAGTTGGTGTAAATTCAATAAATACTTCATAATCATTATAATACTCGGTAGTCGCGTATAAATCATCGCCCATAAATGCTTCTGAATATATAGTGAAATAACCTACAGAATAAGTGACGTTACTAGTAATATCATGGCTTGGCAGTGTAACATCCAAATCAGCCGGATAACTGGTCGATATAACACTATTTCTTTCAGGATATAACAGTGACCTTAATGATTGAAGTTCTGATGTTGAAGGCGAATGTCCAAAATAATCATCAGGACGAATTGCAATTAAAGCATACGAAGAAATCAAAGCATTAGTGACATCGTATGAAGCTGAAGTTTGAGATTCATCAAAAGCTTCCATAGATAATGAGAATGTAACTGTTTTATTAATATAATCTATATCAGGATTAGATAAAACCGTTTCACTTCCTCCATCTTCATGCATAGTTACATATACAGAATCACTAGGGATAATTTCTGCTTTATCATTAAATGTTGTTTGTCTTAAATCAAGATATCCATCTTCAATAGAAGTATCAAAATCTTTTTTCATAATTGGAGATATAACATTGTAATCTGAACCTAAAGAAATAAATCCAGTATAGTCTTCATCTATCATTCTTATATATGACATATCAATGTTTTTAGGAATAACAGAACCAAAAGATTGTCCTGCAGATGTAGAAAGAACATACATACCATTAGGTCTTGGAGTAGTAAATCTAGAAGCTAACAAATCATTAGGCATATAATAAATATATTCTGTTAAGTCCGGATTGGTTCTCATTGGAAAATCTGGATCATACATGTATTCATTATCTATATCTGTAATATTGGAATCATTTGGATCCTCAGTAATCCAAGGTACTTGTACATTATCATAATAAGTAAAATCGTCTTCATCCTCATAAAAATCACCAACGTCATATGGTTGTCTTCGACTAGTGGAATGGTAATAATTATTTGTTGATACCGTAATATCTTCAGCCATCACAATTCCTACTTGTTTATATAACACTTCATCATAATAAATATCCCAGTCTCTTCTACTCCCGCTAACACTTGTTACTATTCCAACTTCTGCATAAAAGCCAGTAAAAACCACCTGTGTAGTATCATCGTTTCTAGCAGAATAATAAATTGCATCATTAAATCTAAAGTAACGAGATGAACTTGAAAAATTATCTACTTGGTCAAGCCTTCCAATTAAATCGATGTTTGGGTTAGCATTAACAATAAAATCAAATGCTCCACCTTCACTTGTCATAACTCCATTTAATCCTCTTTGAAGGCGCCCAAAAATACCACCAAACCCTCTTTTACAGCCAGGGGATTCTGGTGTTAAAAGTGTCGGGAAAATAAAAGTGTTTTCATCAGCCATATAATAAGATGAAATATTAGAATAACTCATTGAATATTTATTAATAGAAGAAACATCGCTATTATCTATTGCTTTAATATCACCATAATTGATAGCTGTCGTAATATTAACTGTTGTATATGTTACACTTGATCCCCCTAAGACATAAGTAGCTCCTACAACTCCTCCAGCTACATCTGTAGCTGAAATTGTTCCATGATTAAGCATACGTTTCATTTCGCTTAATCCATATCCGATAACTCCACCAGCACTTGAATAAATTGTTGGTCTTTCATCATTACCCTCAGTTGTTGTTACATATATGGTATTACCCGTAGAATAACTGCTGCCACTTCCAAAGCGTAAAGAGAATGACTTATTAACCTGATTTGTCGAATAGGAAGCTATTGTATTAGATAAAGCTGATATATTTCCGAGATTTAATCCATTGGATAATACTGAATCTTCAATATCGTCGACAAGCCCCATGCTTGATGTAATTCCGCCTGCATCTAATTCATCATACAATGCATCTCCTAAAATACCTCCAGCTCTAACATATTTATTTGTAGTAACTAATACATCACCATTATTTGCAGTATCATATATTCTTGAATCCCCACTAATAGCTGCTGCGGATACTCCTCCAGCTACTATACCAGAATCATAATCAGTTACTAACCCTGCATAATAAGAAGAAGTCTCATAACTAAACGAACTTGATGAATTAGAATTATATGCTTTAATATTTCCAAGATTAGCTGAGTTTTGAATAGACCCTTTATTAAGAGTCGCAATCCCTCCAATGAAAGTATTACTGGTTCCATGAATTCCATATAATCCCTGTGTTTCTAATCCATATGAAGTTGAAATATTACCTGAATTCAAACTGTTTATTATTCCTATTGTAGCTATTGGTTGAGTTTCTGATTGTGAAGAATCTTGTAAATCACCAGAAAAATTAGTAACTACAATTCCTCCAATATAAATATTTCCACTACCACTGATTTCAGCGACAGTTATATCACCATCATTAAGTGAATTCTTAATATATTTTCCAGAAGTTAATTGAGTAGAAAATCCCGATACAAAAATACCGTAACTACCTACATCGATATTAACTATATCGATGTTTCCGTAATTATAGACATTGAGATACTCTACAGATGTATTTCTAGTTATTCCAGCAATATAGAGATCTGTAGGTAATGTCATTTGCGTGGATCCTGAATTAGACATATAAGAAATATCTCCATAATTAGTAACATAGTTTAAATAAATATCATTATCGTTTTCAGAATAAACAACTCCAGAAATATCATGATAGATTACTGAATCTAAATCAAGATCTCCATAATTGTATGCTCTTGAAAGAGTTAAAGAATAACTTGAAATATCATATATTAAATTAACATATTTAAACTGCGATTGAGTATAAGTAGCCGCTCCTTCAGTAAAATCAAAAGTTCCGTGATTAAATAACAAAGCATATTCTATAGCTTCGCTAGAGTTATTTACACCTATTCCAGCAGATATAATATTAGCTGTATCGGCTACATAAGTATGTGTTATATTACCTTCATTATATAGATTAGCAAAAAGATAAGTATCATCTTCTTCTAAATCAGGAGCTAATCCTTCTAATATTCCAAATACTCCTCCAACATATTGAACAGATGGAGTTTCAGTTGAATATTTAACTGATTGTAAATATATATTTCCATGATTAGCCACATTACCCATCTCTATTAAATTATTAGCTGCGTTATAAACGTATCCTACAACGCCACCAATTCTTACGGTAACTTCTGTGTATTCCGAAGCTAAAGAAATATCTGAATTAGTTTCAAATCCATAAATATCTCCATGGTTCACAACTTCATTCATTTCTAATTTAACAGAATCTGCAGAGCCTACTATGCCACCTATACTATATGTAGCTTTAATACTATAACTTGAAGAAAACACATGATTATTAACATGAATTGTGCCACTACTTGATGCATGGTCGATAACTCCTGACGCTTTACCAACTACACCACCAACAAATGTTTCACCTAGAGCTTCTGTCCCTAAATCTAAGTCTACATCAATCATCACATTAGAAATAGTGCCTCCAGTCATTTTTCCAGCTATAGCTCCGATATAAAATGTATAACTATAGTTTTCATCTGTATCAGTAAAACTTACTGAAGATTGACTGAAATTTAAATTGGATATTTCAGAACTAGCTCCTAATATACTAAATAGTCCTGCATAAAATTCAGAACCACGAATAACATCTTCAGTAATATTTAAATTGTAAATATAATAATTATCGCTATTATCAGTTCCACTTGAATTGTAACCTGAGAGCGTTCCATTAAAAGTATCAGTCGGAATCTCATAAGCATCAGGCGACAATATACTAAGATCAAGATCCGCTGTAATTACATAATCCGCATCCGAATAAGCAACGCTATGATTAATGCTAGAAAACTGAATTGCTCTTGCGAAAAAGACGAAATCTATAGGATTATCTATTTCATAAACTTCATTTACGCTATCGTAATGAAATCCCTGCAAAAGAGGATATCCATCTGATGGATAGAAAAACCAAACATCTAATCCTTGGTTCAAAGATGAACTTGTACTTTTTAAAGTATTAGTAGTTTCTCCAGTAGCTAATCCATTAGGAGTATCAATTATAAATGTTGAACTACCAACAGTAACTTGTAATAAATATACTTCTGTATCATAAACTAAATGTGATATTGTACCCGAATTTGTAAATAATACAGGTTGAACATCAAATTTATTAATGTAGTTACCATTCATAACAACCATAGATACATAATAAGCATCGGTGAAAGTTCCTTGATTAGTATGTATAATTCCTGCGGCTTGGAAATCCGCTGATGAAGTTCCGACAGCGTATCTCATACCAGCTGTTGTAACTGTATCACGGTTATCAATTACATAAACATTGTCCACAACTCCACTAGACATATTAAAACCAACCAAATTAGCTAACTTGGTTATATCAGTATGCAATTCTAATATTTCTAAATTAGGATTAATTAATCCTAAATTTTTAATTGTACCTTCATTATAGTCAAACATACTATAATATTCACTCATGGCTATAAAAACTGTGGTTACTTCATCTACTTGTTCTTCATATACTAGGTAATCGTATCCAGCTACATATAAATTTCTAATTTCGAATCCTTGTCCATCAAACGTTCCAGTAAAAGAACGTTCATAGACATTTTCTTCAACATCAGTAAAAGCAAAACCAATTGGTATAAAAGCTTTTGATTGCATAATTGAATAATCAATATTATTACCAAGTACATAATCTAAGGATAATAAAACTGCGATTTTATCATCTGATAATTTTACATCTTCAGTAGGGTTACCTGTAATATATACTTCTTCAAAAGAAACATCTACTGAAAAACGATATAACTCTTCAGCTGTATCAAATCTTATTTTTTTACTGTTTGCGGCACTAGCACATTCAGAAGCGGTTGATGATGCTTTACAATAATCATCTCTGAAATCTGAATATGTAATATAGTCAGAGCTCGATGTTTTTACATCTAATCCCGTCTCCCAATCATAATCTCCATCAAATTCTAATATATCTTCTTCATTATGTTTCAAAGCATTAACAACTGGATTTGATTTAATAAGAAATGATGATGTGGTCAATGCAAAAAAAGCAACGAAAATTAAAACGAAAAAATGCTTTAAAATATAATTAAATTTATTCATTAGCTTCACCTCTTACCAGCTTCCTCCCCATGGTGGAGTTGATAATCCCCACACATTTTCTGGACCGCCATCACTTTGTACTGCTTCTACAGAAAATCCTATCTGTAAAGAATATCCTGGAGAATATGTGTTAAAATTTTCTCCAGAAAAATAAGAAGAAATTAATCCCACTTCTAACGGCGTTGTTTCATTAACGCGTTGTACCGCACTTTTACAATATATATAGTTATCATATGTTCTATTATCATACCAATTAGTGGTATCATAATTAAAAGGCATATAACCATCAAAAAGAATTGTTAATTCTGTTACTTGGCCAAAATAATCTGTATAGGTTAAAGTTAGTTGTTCATAAATTTTAACTCTTAAATATGTATCCACATTACTACTTACATTGATATATAATCTAAAATCTTCAAAAAAGTATTCATTACCATCAGAAACGACATTAATATAATAAACTCCAGGTTTAGTCACAATAGAATCAATAGTAACTGAAGCTCCTGAAGATTCATCTGTTAAATCTTCTTCCACAACTAAAGAATTGCTTGTCGGAGTTCCTGAAACTATATAATAACCATCATTACTACTAGAACCCTGTATACGAATTTTATCTCCATCTTGATAAACTGATAAATCTATACTGGTTGAAGAAATTGTTTTGGTAGAACTTGTAAATGTAACATCTGTTCCCGTAGCTTCGTTAATTGAATTAATTACTACTTCTAAGGCTTCTATTTGTCCACCTGAACCATCATCGAAATATGCGTTTAAATCAACATCAACAAATCCCATTTCTCCAGAAAATGTATCAGTCATCAAATCAGTAAAATATGCATATGTTACAAACACAAAAAGAGATATCGAAAATAATAATATCATAAATGATAATATAACTTTTTTTCGTATCACTTTAAGTTCCAATTTAGTCCTCCAAACTATATTTCAAAAATTTTTAGCAATATAAATCACAGGTTCTCAATATATAAAAAAACGCCATCATCATTCGCGATAAACATTTTTCTATTCCTAGAATAAAAAAATGCCCTCGCCTCAAAAGACAACGGCAACTGGCTACCATCTTACGAAGGCCCTATAGTTTTGCGTCACTAGCTTTCACTAGTTTTGCTATTTACATATTATATTATATAATTATCCACACCTTTTGTCAATAAATACTCAATTTATAGGCTATCTCTATTAATTATTACTTTATTTTTATTTACTAAAATATATAATATACTATAAATATATAGTGTATCATAAAATTATCACAATATAATTATTGTTTTTAAGGTGGAATAATGGTATCATAGATATTGCAAAATTAGTAAGGAGTGTTATACATGAAAGAAGGATTAACTAAAAAAATAATTATCATTGTTTCAGTCGTCAGTGCCGTTGTTTTAACGTTTGTAATACTAGCATTTGCAACAGGAAATACTTACTATCCAAGCTTAAGCAATCCTGACGAAATTTTTTATCAAAGATTAGACGACCAAGGCAATGTAATTTATACAATTACTAACAAGGATGTTTATGAAGAAATCAAGAGTAATAACGGAATTCAACAATTGATTTATATGACTGATTCTATGCTTTTATCTGACTATATTACTCAAGTAACTCAAGACCAAATCGACAACAAACTCTTAGAGTTGACTTATGGAACTAGTGACCCAGATGAAATAGCTGATATTAAAGATAAAACAAAATCTGATATGGAAACTCAGTTTGCACAACAGATGCTTTTAGGTGGCTTTAAAGACCATGAAGATGAATATGCTAGACTTCTAGTTGCTAGAGAATTATATGCTAAAGATAAAGCTGATGAAGATGAACAAATTACTGATTATATTATCGGAAATGCATATTTAAATAACTATTTTGATGATATATCTGCTATTAAAATTCGTTTTACAAGTGAAGATGATGCAAAATCAGTTATGCAACTCTTTAATCTTTTCACATTATCAGATTCTAAATTAAGAGAATATAATGGTTATATTTATGATAATGAAACCATTCTTGATCCAGATGATAATATAGTGGAAGCTTATATACCAGTGGATGCTTATTATTTCACTGAAGATGATGATATCGCAAAAGCTGATGGAACTGTTATGTATGAACTTGGTGCTAATAATATATATTATCGCGAAGGTAAAACATTTAATATTGATGCAGGAGGCAACTTTGTTGATAGTGATTTGAATGTTATTATTCCTACAGATCATTTATTTGATACTCAAGATGAAGCAGTAACTTATAAAAATGACAACACTCAATATTTTACAGTAACTAAAACTGATCCTTATGATATGAATGAAATTTCTGTAGTTAAAGATAATACTGATGCTGTAATTTATACAATTAATTCTGATGGACATATATTTGATAATGGTGATAACGATGTAACATATACTACTGATTTAGTGGTTAATAAAATTTATACAGCTATTGAAGACGTTACAACTCCTACTGTTAACAATACATCTGAATTAACTGACGAAGAAATATTAGTTAAATATATTGAAATGTATAATTATGTTTATGGTGTATATAGAGATTTACTTCCAACTGATAAAACAGATTCTGAATTAGCAAGCTTAGATAATGAATACATTGACTTTAATTATGATGCAGAAGCTGATATAGATTCAAGCCTTGCAACATATATGTTTAAAACTTTAAGCATTCAAGATGAAAATCGTTTTTCTGTTGAACCTCAAAGTTTTGGTAATTTCTATTATATGGTTTATAAGTTAACAGAAGGCACTAAAACAGATATTATGTCTACTATATTTGGTTATGTAGCTCCGCTAATTACAATCCCAACACAAATAGGTAGCGATATTGAATTACCTTATTCTACTTATTATGATGGTACAATCACTTGGCAATCAACTGATGCTAGTGTAATATCAAGTACTGGTGTTGTTACAACTCCTACAGAAGATACAGAAGTTGTTTTGGATTATACTATTAAAATTTTTGGTGAAACATATGATGGTTCTATTACTGTAACTGTATTAGCTGATGGAGAAACACAAGAAGTTACTGAACCTACATGGGATGAAGTTTCACTTAAAACTATTATAAATGATGATACAGTTTATAATGATTTATATAACAAATTGCTAGATGACTATATTTATGGTAATTCTGGAGCAGATAATGTTAATAAAGCTATGCTAGCATTAAGAACTGATTTAGGATTTACTATTTATGATCATTTTGTTGGATTAGATTACCAACAAATGGATTCTACATTTGAGCTTAATAAAAAAGGTGACAAAACAATTTTAGCTTCATTTGATCACTCTTTAACATCAGATAATCCAATTACAATTACTGCAGATGACTTCTTCGAATATGCTTTAACTAAAAATGCAGCTTTATACACTCTATATGCTAATCAATATTATGAGTTATTAAATTCAGATTATTTCACACTTGAATTTGGTACTCAAAAAGATTTAACTAAAAATAAATCAGATGGCATGGATGAAATGTATGCATCAGTTGAAAATGCAAAACAATATTATT
>JAOZSU010000167.1:0-3270 GCA_029939475.1 Mycoplasmatota bacterium
CATATAACTCTTGGAAGACAAGTTAGTATATTAGATATGCAAAAGTTGTATAGGATTAATGCTAAATCTTTAACTGTTAAGGTAACTAAAATTAGTTTAATGGAGTCAACTAGAATTAATGGGAAACTAACATATATCGAACGCGATTATATAGAATTAAACTAAAAGGACTCAATTGAGTCCTTTTAATATATATCTTTATTTTTACTTTGATATTCATTGAAGATTGTCAAACATGTATCTCTATCTTCTTGTTCTAAATCTAAAACGTTTTTATCAGTTGCGTTATTTTTGATAAATTCATAAATAAAATCATCTCTAAACCCAATTTTATCCGCATCTTTTGCATTACATCCATAATATACTTTTTTAATATTTGACCAAATAATCGCTCCTAAACACATAGGACAAGGATAACAAGTAGTATATAATGTGCATCCACTTAAATCATGAGTTTCTAGTTTTTTAGTAGCTTCTCTAATCGCATTCATCTCCGCATGAGCTGTTGGGTCATGGTCTCTTAATACAGTATTAGATGTTACGGCTATGATTTTATTATCTTTGTCTACTATTAGTGCTCCAAAAGGACCTCCAATATCTTGATTCATTGTTTCTCTCGCATGTTCAACTGCTTTAACCATTAAATCATGATGTTTGTTTTCTTTCATAGTAATCTCCTTTATATTTCCTGACTTTATTATAAATAATTTTCATTTATTTGTAAAATGGTTATTCAAAAATAGTTTTTAAATAAACCTCAAATATTTATTTATGTTATAATCTTTATGTATATTATTTATAAGGCAGGTATTTTATGAAATTTGTAACTTGGAATGTAAATGGCTTAAGAGCCGCCATTAAAAAAGGCTTCTTCGATTTTTTTTATGATGTAAACGCTGATATATTCGCTGTGCAAGAAACTAAAATGCAAGAAGAACAAAAAGATTTTGTTATTGATAATCATTATGAATTTTGGAATTCAGCGGATAAAAAAGGCTATTCTGGAACATTAATAATTACGAAAACTAAACCTTTATCTGTTGTTTATGGTATTGATGGAGAAGTTTATAATGATGAAGGTAGAATTATTACATTAAAATTCGATTCATTTTATTTTGTAAATGCTTATGTTCCTAATTCTAAGCCAGAACTTGCAAGATTAGATTACCGCATGGAGTTTGAAGATAAAATGAGGGAATACTTAAAGCGTTTGGACAAGGAATTACCAGTAATTTATTGTGGAGATCTAAATGTTGCTCATAAGGAAATAGATTTAAAAAACCCAAAATCAAATACTAAAAATCCTGGATTTTCTATTGAAGAACGCACCAAATTTCAAGAACTATTAGACGCAGGGTTTATTGATAGTTATCGTTATCTATATCCAGATACTGTTAAATATACATGGTGGTCTTATAGATTTAATGCGAGAAAAAATAACTCTGGATGGAGGATAGATTATTTTGTGGTTTCAAATAGAATTAAAGATTTAATTAAAGAAGTTAATTTAAGAAACGATATATTTGGAAGTGACCATTGTCCAGTAGAAATTGATATAGAGTTATAGTGGTGATATTGTGAATCAAAATGGGATTAAATTTGTCGCAGCTATAGCGATGACTTTTGATCATGTAGGTGAATTTATATTTAAAGGTACTAATGATACGCTTTATTTAATATTCAAAAGCATAGGAAGAATTGCATATGTTTTATTCGCATATATGATAGTTGAAGGATTTAATCATACGAGTAATCTTAAAAGCTATTTTTTAAGATTATTTAGTTTTGCATTAATAATTGAACTAGGCTTAGGAATAATATCAATTATCTCTGGGGAAAATTATACGATATTTGGGATGTCACAAAACGTAATCTGGCCTTTAGTTTTTGGACTTGGAGGGTTAATTTTATTAAATAATAAATTATTTATTATAAGATTATCATCCATCTTGATTGTTGCATTAGCTTTAATACTTAATATTCAATACGGAGCTTATGGCGTATTAATTATTTTAATATTCGGACTATACCCAAATAAATTAACACAGTTTTTATTCCTTGTAGGCTTAAACCTATTATTTATAGATGTACCATTATTACAATATTTAGGCAAATCAGATATGGCTAGATACACAGGAGATGGCTGGATTCAATGGTTTTCCTTATTAAGCTTTATCTTTATAGGCATGTACAATGGATTGAAAGGTAAATTAAATACGAAATGGTTTTTCTATATCTTTTATCCAACGCATTTAGGAATTATCTTCCTTATTAGTATTTTATTGTGAGGTGTTTAAAATGGAAGTTGTTTCAGTTAAAGAGATGAGAATACTTGAAGAGCGAACAATGAAGCTTAAAAATTGTACAGGAATTGATTTAATGCAAGAAGCTGGACTTGCGTTGACAGATGATTTTTTAAAAAGAGCTAATCCTAGAAAAGATTCCTTAATAACTGTTTTTGCAGGAGTTGGAAATAATGGAGGAGATGCTTTAACAGTAGCTATTAAATTACGTAAATTAGGATATATCCCTAATGTTTTTATTGTCGGATCACTTTCAAAAGCAAGCGACACTTTTATGCATTATTTTGATAAAGTAGGACAAGTAAAAATTATTGACTCTTATGAATCTTTAGATTTATATCAAGAAAGAATATTTTCATCAGATTATATTATAGAAGGAATATTTGGAATAGGTTTAACTAAACCTATAATGGGATTTAGAGAACAATTAATAGAATATATTAATGAGTCCGATACTTTAGTTTATTCTATTGATGTACCTTCAGGAATAAACCCTGAAAATGGATTGGTTTTAGGAGAAGCTATTAAAGCTAATTATACTGGAGTTGTGGGGCTTTATAAAGTTGGCAATCTAATAAATGACGCAATGGATTATCATGGAGAGATGAAATTATTAGATATAAATATTATTAAAGAAACATCTTTAAAATCTAAGTTTATAGAAATAGATAAATATCATTTAACCCTAAAGAAAAGGCTTCATAATTCTCATAAATATAGCTATGGATTAGGAGTGTTTATTGGTGGGTCTAAAGCAATGATGGGGTCAATTCAAATGAGTGCTATGGCTGGTTTAAAATCAGGCCTTGGAATTGTAAAAATATTAACTGAAGAAAATAATTTCACACAGTTTTATCCTGAACTTATTATCGATTATAATTTAGGAAATAATACTATTCCTGAATTAGAAAAAGCAAAAGTAGTAGTATTTGGCCCCGGAATAAAAAAGAACACGAATCATCAAATT
>JAOZSU010000010.1:0-230 GCA_029939475.1 Mycoplasmatota bacterium
CTAAACGCAATATATCAGCTATATTATCGTTTTTTAAAACTTCTTGAGTTAGTTTTAACATAGTCGCAGTTATTTTATGGCTTTGTTTTAATTCTTCATTTCTTTGTTCTAATGTGTTTATTGTCTTTAAAGTTTTATTTTTACTTATATTCAAATCATCGATTATTATTTTTTGATGATAATACATTTTATAATGTATTGTCGCTATAATATAAATTATAATTGAACTA
>JAOZSU010000010.1:240-12150 GCA_029939475.1 Mycoplasmatota bacterium
TTACGGAATTGGCAATCCGGAAGACTTTCATGAAAATATAATTGAACTAAGTGTAATTCCACCTAAATGTCTCGGCCACTCTGCATCAAATCCATTTTTAACTAAGTATCCAAAGAGATATATTATGAAAGCAAAAGCAAATATAAATATTCTCTTTTTATAATAATATATTTCAAGCCCGGATAGTAAAAGCATCGCAACTAAATAAACTATTAATTGATTTATTGATGAAATATAAGTATAAGCTGAAATAACGGAAAATAAAACATAAATATATGGATAAAGTTTTACGTATTTAATTATGAATCTAGATTCTCTATTTACATTATTGTTATATATCAATAACGATAATGTAAAAAATGCTATTAAAACTAAAATAAATATAAAATAGTATACCTTATTAAAACTAATAGGTAGGGTTAAAAATGCATAAGAAAAAGTGGATATAATTATTAAAAATACGCTTCCTATTAGTCCAAAATTAATTGCATATTCATAGTTTGTCTTTATAGAATCTTTAACTCGCATATTATCTTTCGATTTTTTAATAACCTCTATTTTCTTATTCATATATCGCCCCTACCTATCATTCTATATTAAATTATACAAATCATATATTATGTAATTCAAATGTTGTCTAATTTAAACTAAAATATCATATTTGAGAATAAATCTATTCTTCAAAATCGGCAAATATATCTTCTTCCTCCTCAGGCTTCTCGTAAGTAAATTCTTTATCTCTAAGTATTCCAGTTCCTGCCGGAATAAGTCCACCAATAATAACATTTTCTTTTAATCCTAAAAGTGGATCTTTTTTACCTCTAATTGCAGCGTCAGTTAATACTCTTGTTGTTTCTTGGAAAGATGCTGCAGAAAGGAATGATTCAGATTGTAAACTTGCTTTAGTTATACCTAGTAATATTGGTTTTGCAATTGCGGGTTTTAATCCTTTAGCAAATACTTTTTTATTAGCTTCATTAAATTGATTAATTGATACCTGACTACCTGGTAATAAATCTGTATCTCCTTCCAATATAACTGTCATTCGTTTTGACATTTGTCTTACGATGATTTCAATATGTTTATCTGATATATCAACTGCTTGAGAACGATAAACTCTTTGAACTTCTTGTAAAATATATTGTTGAACTGTTTCCATGTTAGTTACACGTAACAATTCTTTTGGATCAATTGTTCCATCAGTTAATTGTTGCCCAGCTACTACTTTATCTCCTTTTGACACTAAAGGTTGAACATTAGAATTTGTTTCATATGTTTTTTCTTCAATGTCGCAACTGATTGTTATTTTATATCTTTCTTCTATTTGCTCTATATTAGAAACAATTCCTGATATTTCAGATATTATAGATTTTGATTTTGATTTTCTAGCTTCAAATAGTTCTTGAACACGAGGTAACCCTTGAGTTATATCTTCTCCTGCAACTCCACCAGTATGGAATGTACGCATTGTTAATTGCGTACCTGGTTCTCCAATAGATTGAGCAGCTATAGTACCAACAGATTCTCCAACTTCAGCTTTTTCTCCCGTTGCTAGATTTTGTCCATAACATTTACGACAAATTCCAACCTTAGCAGTACAAGTTAAAGCTGTTCTAATAGGTACTGACTCTATTCCTGATGCTATAATTTTTTTAGCGGCCGCTTCATCAATGTACTCATTTCTTTCTGCTAGAATTTCTCCGGTTTCAGGATGGATAACATCAGCTGATACGTATCTACCTGTAATTCTTTCTTCAAGAGACTCAATTACTTTACCATCTCTATCAACAATTGCTTTAACACGAAGCCCTTTATCTGTACCACAATCTTCAACCGAAATAACAACATCTTGACTAACATCAACTAAACGTCTTGTTAAATACCCAGATTCAGCTGTTTTTAATGCTGTATCAGTTGATCCTTTTCTAGCTCCATGAGTAGAATTAAAAAATTCAGACATAGTTAATCCTTCTCTAAACGAAGCTTTAATAGGCAATTCTATTGTATCACCAGAAGGGTTAGCCATCAAGCCACGCATACCAGCTAATTGAGTAAAGTTAGAAGCATTACCTCTTGCTCCAGAATCACTCATCATGAAAATTGGATTATTGTGATCTAATTCTTTAATCAATCCTTCTTGAATTTCATCTTTTGCATTTTTCCATTCTTCAATAACTAAGTTTTTACGTTCAGAATCAGTTAACATACCTAGATTATATAATTCAGTTATTTCATCGACTTTTTTATCATGTTTTGCTAAAACTTCTTGTTTTTTTGAATAAACTTCAATATCCGAAGCAGCTACTGTAATTCCAGATATTGTAGAATATTTAAATCCTATATTTTTCATTTTATCAAGCATTTTTGAAGTTTCATTAATTTTATATTGAGCAAATATTTCCGCAATAATTAAGCTAAGGAATTTTTTCTTAAATGGTGATATAATTTCTAAACTTTTTATTTTTTCTGGGATATTTTTCCCAGGTGCAATAAAATATTTAGCTGGTGTTTCTTGTTGTAAATTAGTTGGTGTTGGCTCATTAATATATGGGAAACTCTTTGGTAATATACGGTTAAATATTAATTTACCTGGAGTTGTTACTAAATAATAATTTTTGAATTTTTCTGGTATTCTTTCGCAGAAACTAAAATTCATATTATCATTATCTATTTTGTTAGTAGATGAATTAGTACTGTTTCTATTTTCAACTTCAGAAAAATCTTCATCAATATTTGATTTAATGAAATTTAGTTTTTTATCATTATCATCGGTCATTTTAATTGCAATTCTTGTATGTAATGATATTATTTTATTTTCATAAGCAAGCATCACTTCATTGTAATTACCATAAACAGTACCTTCACCAATAGCTCCTTCTTTTTCCATAGATAAATAATAGTTACCCAATACCATATCTTGTGAAGGTGTAACAATTGGTTTACCATCTTTTGGAGCTAAAATATTATTTGAAGCTAACATTAATACTCTTGCTTCTGCTTGTGCTTCTTCAGATAAAGGCACATGTACAGCCATTTGGTCACCATCAAAGTCAGCGTTAAACGCTGTAGTAACAAGTGGGTGTAGTCTAATGGCTTTACCTTCAACTAATTTAGGTTCAAACGCTTGAATACCTAATCTATGCAATGTTGGTGCGCGGTTTAATAATACTGGATGTTCTTTAATAACATCTTCTAAAACAGCCCAAATTCTACCATCTAATTTTTCAATTAAATTTTTAGCGCTTCTAATATTATTAGAAATGCCTCTATTAATTAATTCTCTAATTACAAATGGCTTAAATAATGTAATTGCCATTTCTTTTGGCAAACCACATTGATACATTTCGAGGCTTGGTCCAACAACAATAACAGATCTACCTGAATAATCAACACGTTTTCCAAGTAAATTTTGACGGAAACGTCCTTGTTTTCCACGTAACATATCTGATAATGATTTTAAAGCGCGATTGCGCTCAACAACCATTTTTCTGCCTCTTTTAGAATTGTCTATTAATGCATCTACAGCTTCTTGAAGCATACGTTTTTCATTTTTAGTAATCAAATGAGGTGCTTTTTGTGCGAATTGTCTTTTTAAACGATTATTTCTATTTAAAATTCTTCTATATAAATCATTTAAATCTGTAGTTGCAAATCTACCACCATCTAATTGAACCATTGGACGTAAATCCGGCGGAATAACTGGTAATACATCTAATACCATCCACTCTGGTTTGTTATCGCTATTTTTAAATGCTTCTACAACATTTAATCTTTTTACTATTTTTTCTCTTCTTTGTTTTGAAGCTGTTTTTAATTCTACTCTTAAACGCAATGTTTCTTCTTCTAAATCAAGTTTTTTAAGTAAATATTTAACGGCTTCAGCTCCTGTAAGAGCTTTAAATCTTGACCCATACTCAAAATATTTATTTGTATATTCATGTTCAGATAAGATTTGTTTAAATTCTAAATCCGTATCTCCTGATTCTACAACTATATATGAAGCTAAGTATACAACTTCTTCTAAATCTTTAGCTTTTAAATCTAATAAAATCGCTAAACGAGAAGGTGAATTTCTTAAATACCAAGCATGTACAACTGGGGCGGCTAATTCAATATGTCCCATTCTTTCTCTACGAACTTTGCTTTCGGTATATTCCACTCCACAAACAGGACATTTTTTTCCAGGATGTGAACTTCTTTTTGATTTATTTGAACATGCACATTGGTAATCTTTAGTAGGCCCAAAGATTACCTCACAGAACAATCCACCTCTTTCTGGTTTCAATGTTCTATAATTTATAGTTTCATGTTTTTCAACTTCTCCAAAAGACCATGAACGGATTTCTTCAGGAGATGCTAATCTAATTTTTAAATGTGAAAATTTCTGACTCATTTAATCCATCTCCTTTTTAATGAAATCCAAATTTAGTAATGTAATCATCACGATCATTGTCAACTAAACTCTTATTCACTTCATTTTCTCCCGTGTCTTTATTGATTAACTCAACATAGATTCCTAAAGAGCGTAATTCTCTTGTCAAAACTCTGAATGATTCTGGTAAACTTGGTGCTGGAATTGGTTCTCCATCAACAATTGCTTTAAATACTTTATTTCTACCAATAATATCATCAGATTTTACTGTTAACATTTCTTGTAATGTATATGCAGCTCCGTATGCTTCAAGAGCCCATACTTCCATCTCTCCAAAACGTTGTCCACCATTTTGGGCTTTTCCGCCCATAGGTTGTTGTGTAACTAATGTATATGGTCCCACACTTCTTGCATGCAATTTATCATCGACCATATGATCTAATTTAATCATATACATTACTCCAACTGATACTCTATTATCAAATTTTTCTCCGGTTCTTCCATCATACAATACATATTTACCATCAGGATTCATACCGGCTTCTGCCATTATTTCTTCTAAATCTTTTTCCAAAACGCCATCAAATACTGGTGTAGCAATATGTATTCCTAACTGTTTAGCTGCCATTCCTAAATGGATTTCTAAAACTTGCCCAATATTCATACGTGAAGGCACTCCAAGTGGGTTAAGCATAATATCTATTGGCGTACCGTCTTTCATATAAGGCATATCTTCTTGTGGAAGTATTTTAGAAATAACACCTTTATTACCATGACGGCCAGACATTTTGTCGCCCTCAGAAATCTTACGTTTTTGAACAATATAAACTCTAACTGACATATTAACGCCAGGATTTAATTCATCTTCTCCACGTTTAAAGACTTTTACAGAATGAACAATTCCACCACCACCATGTGGTACTCTTAATGAAGTATCTCTAACTTCACGTGATTTTTCGCCAAAAATTGCAAGTAATAATTTTTCTTCTGGAGATGGATCAGTTTGTCCCTTTGGAGTAACTTTTCCGACTAAAATATCTCCTTCTTTAACCTCAGTACCAGGAATAACAATTCCCATCTCATCAAGATATTTGCGACCATCATCACCAACATTTGGTATTTCACGAGTAAACTCTTCTTTTCCAAGTTTTGTATCCCTAGCTTCTATATCATATTTTTCTATATGAATTGAAGTATAAACATCTTCTTTGACTAATCTTTCATTCATTATAACTGCATCTTCATAGTTGTAACCATTCCAAGTCATGAACGCAACTGTAACATTTCTTCCAATTGCAAGTTCTCCTCGATCCATAGAAGGCCCATCAGCTATGATGTCTCCAGCATCTACTTTTTCTCCAACTTTTACAATAGGAGTTTGGTTAATACAAGTTCCTTGGTTACTGCGCATAAATTTCAAGAGATTATATCTTTCTAAATCTCCATTTTCATTTCTTATTTTTATAACAGTACCATCAACATACTCAACAACTCCACTGCTTTTAGTAATTAAAGCCGTGCCTGAATCATGAGCAATTTTATATTCTATACCAGTTCCTACATATGGAGCTTCTGGTTTTAATAACGGAATTGCTTGGCGTTGCATATTAGCGCCCATCAAAGCGCGATTCGCATCATCGTGTTCTAAGAATGGGATTGAAGCAGTTGAAACTGAAACAATTTGTTTTGGTGATACATCCATATAATCACATTCTAAACGGTTAAAAATTTTAGTTTCTCCATTACGTCTTGCAACAACTTTTTCATCCCTAATTGTCATATCATCATTTAAGGTAACATTGGCTTGCATGATAATATGATTTCTTTCTTGGTCTGCAGATAAATATACTATTTCGTCTGTAACTTTTCCTGTTTCTGTATCTATTTTTAAATATGGAGTTTCAATAAAACCATATTTATTTACTTTAACGTAACAAGCTAAAGAGTTAATCAACCCAATATTTTGTCCTTCAGGTGTTTCAATAGGACAAATTCTACCATAATGAGATTGATGCACATCTCTAACTTCAAATCCAGCACGATCACGAGTTAATCCACCAGGCCCTAATGCAGAAATTCTTCTCTTATGAGTCAATTCATCAAGTGGATTTGTTTGTTGCATAAATTGTGATAATTGAGAACTTCCAAAAAACTCTTTAATAGAAGAGGTAAGCGGTCTAATATTTATTAGGTTTTGTGGAGTTATTTCACGTGGGTCTTTTGTAGACATTCTGTCTTTTACATTTTTCTCCATTTTTGCTAAACCAATTCTAAATTGATTCTTTAATAACTCACCAATTAAACGCAATCTTCTATTACCTAGATGATCAATGTCATCCATTGTTCCAATACCATTAAAGAGATTCAAATAATATGAAATACTTGCGAAAATATCTGATACTGTTATATGTAATTGATCTTCTTTAGAATTATTACCAATTAATTTAATGTTTTTATCTAATCCATGGTCTTTAATTTTAACTTCTAAAACTTCAATATAAATATCAGTAATTATATTTTCGATAAAATCAACGTTTTGGTTATCAGTTAAAGCTTCATTTCGTTCTTTTTTATCTTTTAATAATTGCGCTTCTTTTTCTAAGTTCTTGTCAAAACGGACCCTTTGTAATATAGCGTCCCTATTTTTATCTATTAAATTTAATTTTTTCTCATTAAGCTTGCTACCTTTTGAAATTAATACTTCACCAGTTTCAGAATTAATAACATCTTTATTAAGCCTTACTTCAATATCTTTGTTTAATAATTGTCTTACTCTAGTAATAATATCTAATTTTTGATTAATTTTAAATCTTCCTACAGAAGCTAAGTCATAACGCTTTTCATCAAATAATCTAGATACAAAAAACGATCTAGCTCCTTCTATTGTAGCTGTTTCACCTTGGCGTATTTTAGCATAGACTTCTTTCATTGCTTCTTCTGAATTTTGTGTTAAATCTTTTTCAAATGTATTTTCTAAATACTCATGTTCTCCAAATAAATCAACTATTTGTTCTTTGGTGGATAAACCTAATGCTTTAATAAAAGTTGAGAGATAAATCTTTTTAGAACGGTCAACTTTTGCATATAATAAATTTTTAGATCCTATTTCATATTCTAACCAAGCGCCTCTAGTTGGTATTACTTGGCCTAAATACTTTCTTTGAAGGGTTTTTTTATCGACTTCTTCTGAAAAAAACACACCTGATGAACGAACTATTTGTGATACTATAACTCTTTCAGAACCATTAATAATGAATGTTCCTTCTGGTGACATCATTGGAATATCGCCCATGAATATGCGTTGTTCTTTAACGCTATCAGCTGTTAATATTTCACCAGTTTCAGGATCAATAACATCTCTATTTTTTAACAATACATTTACTTTTAAAGGACGGGAATATGTAAGATCTTTCATCTTGCATTCTTGAACATTATATTTGGCTGGCTCTAATTCAAAATCCCCAAAATAAAGTTCAACATTACCGTTAAAATTTGCGATTGGAGATATATCTTCAAAAAGTTCTGTTAAACCTTCTTTAATAAACCAATCAAATGAAGAAGTTTGCACCTCAATCAAATCAGTCAATTCAACATTTGATTTTACGCGCGAGTAATTTCTTCTTTCTCTTTTTTTGCCGTATTTTACGGTTTTATAATTCACAAAATCACCCCATAAGTTCTGTTTTTTTTAGATATAAACATGCAAAAATGCGCATTCTATCGCATTTTAATATTTTATCACATTGCTACAATATAGTCAATCATTTTTCACATTGAATAACGAAATATCCGGATTTCTTATTAACAACAGTAACTTTTTTGTAAATCCCTTCACAAAACTTCATTGAAGACTTAGCTCCGAGGTTTTTATGAATTACATATATAAGCTTCCCATTTTCGGTTAAATACTCATAAGATTCACCAAGTAATTTATAAAGCAATTTTTTCCCAACTCGAACTGGAGGGTTAGAAATAATCATTTCAAATTTTGTATTTTTATTAAATTTAGAATATCCATCACTTAAGAGTATATATGCGCTCAACTTATTTATATCTGCATTTTTTTTTGTTAATTCTATAGCTCTTTCGTTTATGTCAATCATTGTAACACTAGCTTTTGGGTTAAAATATTTATAAGTTAACCCTATAGGTCCATATCCACAACCTAAATCTAATACATTATCTCTTTTGACATTACATATCGTTTCTATTAGTAACCTCGATCCAAAATCTAATCCTGATTTGGAAAAAACTCCATTATTTGTAATGAAATGGAATTTAGTTTCGTTTATTTTGAAATATATATCTTTTTCCCTTGTTTTAAGGGCGTTATCATTAATGAAATAGTGATTCAATTTTTTTCTCCTATATAACGCTAAAAACCTGAGACATATCTCAGGTTTTATGTGTTTTATTAGAAATTATTTAAGTTCTACTGTAGCTCCTGCTTCAGTTAATTTATCAGCGATTTCTTTAGCAGCATCTTCATTAACTTTTTCTTTGATAGCTACTGGAGCTGAATCAACTAATTTTTTAGCGTCGATTAATCCCATACCAGTTAATTCTCTTACTACTTTAATAACTTTAACTTTTGAAGCTCCAACATTTGTTAGCATAACGTCAACTTCTTTTGGCCCTTCATCTACTGCTTCAGCTGTTGCAGCTGCTGCAGGTGCCGCTACGGCTGATGGATCTATACCAAATTCTTCTTTCATAGCGTCGATTAATTCTTTGATTTCTAAAATTGTCATTTCTTTTAATGATTCGATAAATTCTTTTGCATCAATTTTTGCCATTTTGTTTTCCTCCTAATTAATTACTTTCTACAGATTCTTCTGATTCTTTTTTTGTTAACAAGTCTAAACCAACAGATAAATCTCTTAATGGTGCATATAATTGACTAGCTAACATTGCAAGTAACATATCCTTGCTTGGTAATACTGCTATTTCTTTGATTTGTGCTTGTCCATAATAATCTCCGTCAACAAATCCTGATTTTATTTTTAGTTTAGGATTTTTCTTCGCGAAATTATAAAGCACTTTAGCTGCTGAAACTGATTCTTCAAACGCAAATACCACTCCATTTGGTCCTTTTAGATCAGATGTTAAATCGCTATATCCAACACTTTCTGCTGCTCTACGAGAAATGTTGTTTTTAATAACTAAAAGTTCACAACCTTCTTCGCGTAATTGTTTACGCAATTCTTCAGTTTTTCCAACTGTTAGTCCTCGATATTCTGCGATTACTACTGATTTTGCACTTGACATTTTTTCAGCGATCTTTTTAACTTCTTGCTTTTTTATTTCAATAATTTTATGATTAGCCATTTAAAGACCTCCTTATGTCTATTAAAATAGAAAACCTCTTTTTGCGAGAAAAAGAGGAATAAATAACTATTATCTATTTTCTTTTCTCGGTAGGAAAATTAAGCAGCGCTCCTACTGTCTTCGAAAAAATATTTATTTTTCAACTTCGATTTTGATACCAGGCCCCATCGTTGATGAGATAGCCATGTTTTTAATATAAACACCTTTAACTGTAGCTGGTTTAATTCTACGAATAGTATCAACTACTGTTTTAATGTTTTCAATCAGTTTTTCAGAATCAAATGATCTTTTTCCTACAACAGATTGAATGTTACCAAATTTATCAACGCGATAAGTAATTTTACCGCCTTTAGATTCGGTTACTGTTTTAGCGATATCCATTGTTACTGTTCCGGTTTTTGGATTTGGCATTAACCCTTTTGGACCAAGTAAACGACCGATTTTACCAATGGTTGCCATCATATCAGGTGTAGCGATTACAACATCAAAGTCAAACCATCCACCCTTTATTTTTTCAACTAAATCAACATCGCCAACATAATCAGCTCCAGCTTCTTTAGCTTCTTTAGCTTTTTCACCTTTTGCAAACACTAAAACTGTTTTTGTTTTACCAGTTCCATGAGGTAATACTAATGCTCCTCTTAAGTTTTGTTCTGCTTTACGAGGATCTAAGTTTAGATTGAATGCAAGTTCAATAGTTGCATCAAATTTCTCAAATGAAATTGATTTAACCAATTCAACGGCTTCTGCTAAAGGATATGTTTTTTCTCTATCAACTTTAGATAGTGCTTCAGAATATTTCTTCCCTTTTTTTGCCATTTTGTTTTCCTCCTATATTTGGTTTTAGCGGAATGTCCTCCCATATATAGTTGTATATATAAACAACCAATACACTTAGTCTTTTACGACGATTCCCATGTTTCTAGCTGTACCTTCAATAATACGAGCAGCTGCTTCAATATCATTTGCGTTCAAATCAGGCATTTTGATTTCTGCAATTTCACGTAATTGATCCCAAGTAATGGTCGCAACAGTATCAGTAATTGAATTCGCTGATCCTTTTTGAATTTTGCATGCTTTTTTTAACAGGTCACTAGCTGGTGGAGTTTTTGTAATGAATGAAAATGAACGGTCAGCATAAACAGTTAACACTACAGGTATAATACTACCAACTTTATCCCTTGTTGCATCATTGAATTGTACACAAAATTGTTGAATATTAACTCCAGCTTGTCCTAAAATCGGACCAATTGGTGGCGCAGGTGTTGCTTTTCCACCAGGAACTTGAAGTTTAATAACATTTTTGATTTCTTTAGCCACGAAAGACACCTCCTTATTTTCGTGATGTGGTTAATGGATTTTAATATCCTCCCACTAAAAGCGTGGTTTGACACGCTGAATTATTATACAATATATATTATATATATGTCAAGGTATTTTTATTGAAACCATCAATATTTTAGATATCATACTTAGCATTGATTTCTGATGGTGTTTTTCTTAGTAAATTCATAATTGGCAACATACCAAATAAAATATTTAAAAGATAAATAAATACAATGCCACCTAAAAAGTAATGCCATGGTAAGTAAAACACATTCATTATATCTCCCAATGCATGTTGTACCCTATTAATCATAGCCGACATAGCTAAATAACCCGTTAAAGACCCTATAGTAGTAAGCGCAATTATTTCGCCTAAAAATATTTTATAAATATCTCGTTTTGTAGCTCCTATAGATCTATAAATTCCAATTTCTCTAATCCTGCTCAGCATACTACTTCGCATAATGAAATAAACATATACAATAATACCAACAATAATAACAATAACAGAAGTAATTCTTGCTTGAACTTCTTGCAATTTAGCTTCTGTTAATGAAGCTATTTGGGCATCATAAGCGTTAGATGCTATATATTTATTGTTATAATCCGTAATATCTCGTATTGATTGTTCAATGTTTTCACTATAAAAATATGTTCCAGAAGTATCTCCTTCGTAATAATAATAACTAAAATCAGATTGAAATATTGTCATAGCTATATTTTCAACAGCTTCATTAGTTCCAATCATATTCATATAATACCGATCTTCAATATCAGAATTATTTAATTTATAAGTACCAACAATAGTATAATTAACTCCATTAAATAACGGAACAACATCGCCAATTTCATATTCACTAGAATCTTCTAATATTAAAACTTCA